>JBILIU010000030.1:0-14170 GCA_044368905.1 Sediminibacterium sp.
TAAAAAAGCAACAGAAGAATTTAATAAATCTATTGGTGATTATAAATACAAGGCATTACTTGGTGATATCAAACCCGCACTTAACTATAGAGACTAGTGTTAGTAAAAGAAGCGTAATAAAAAATGTACGCTTCTTTTACTTTAACCTCTTATGATTTTTTGATAAATCAGATGCTTTCGCATCTTCTCCCCATAAACGGGTGCCTCAATATTTTTATATATCTTACTCAAAGGACTCTGGGCGCATCTGTGGGAAGAACAATACATCTTGTATAGATGGTTGATTCAACATCATCATACACAAACGATCTATGCCAATACCAATACCCGATGTTGGTGGCATGCCATATTCTAGCGCTCTTAAAAAGTCATGGTCAATAAACATCGCTTCGTCATCACCTCTTTCCATTAAAGCCAATTGATCTTCGAAGCGCTTGCGTTGCTCAATTGGATCATTTAATTCAGTATAAGCATTTGCTAATTCTTTTCCATTCACCATCAATTCAAAACGCTCTACCAATCCTTCTTTTGTTCTATGCTTCTTTGTCAATGGACTCATCTCTACTGGATAGTCAATAATAAAAGTCGGTTGTGTATAGGTATGCTCGCTTGTGGCACCAAATAACTCATCAATCAATTTCCCCTTACCTATCGTTGGTGGAACATCTATTTTTAATTGCTTACATACATCTCTTAATCCAGCCTCATCCATCCCGCTAATATCAATGCCGGTATTTTCTTTGATGGCATCCAAGATGCTGATACGCTTGAATGGTGCTTTAAAGTTGATCGTCTTGTCGCCCACTTGCAATTCTGTTTTACCGTGGAGTGTCAAAGCTATTTTTTCAAATAACTGCTCTGTGATTTCCATCATCCATAAATAATCTTTGTACGCAGTATACCATTCTAATACCGTAAACTCAGGGTTATGCGTGCGGTCCATCCCCTCGTTGCGGAAATTTCTACTAAACTCATATACCCAATCAAAACCACCTACAATCAGACGCTTTAAATACAATTCATTTGCTATGCGTAAATAAAATGGCACATCCAATGCATTGTGATGCGTCACAAATGGTCTAGCAGCAGCGCCACCCGGAATAGATTGCAATACTGGCGTATCCACTTCTAATGCACCACGATCGTTTAAGAACTGGCGTATAGTATTCATTAATATGGTACGCTTAGTGAAAGTCTCTTTTACTTCTGGATTGATAATTAAATCGGCATAGCGTTGACGGTACCTGAACTCTGGATCTGTTACCGCATCAAATACTTGTCCTGACTCATCTCTTTTTACAACAGGCAATGGCTTTAATGATTTTGCCAATAAGGTTAAAGTAGATGCGTGTAAAGAAGTCTCTCCTGTTTTAGTCGTAAACACATAACCTGTTGCACCAATGATATCTCCAAGGTCTAATCCATTCTTAGTGATGACATCCCAATAAGTTTTGTCTTCGTCTGGACAGATCTCATCTCGCTTTACATATAACTGAAAAATGCCTTGATCGTCTTGAATCTTTACAAATAATACTTTGCCCTTGTCATTCACACTCATAATACGTCCAGCAACACATACTGCTGCAAATTGCTCCTTCGTCTCTTCTGTGAAATGCGCTTTGATATCCTGTGATAAATGTGTTACTGGGTACAAAGGGGCAGGATAAGGATCGATCCCTGCCGCTGCTAAAGCTTGTAGCTTTTCTCTTCTAATAATTTCCTGCTCTGATAAATGACTCATTATAATCGGTTGATATTTTATTGGATTACTGCAAAAGTAAAACTTAGCAGTCAATTAGCGAAAGAAGCCTTCCTGAACTTCCGCCGCCGTTAAAGAAAGACAATCCCCTGGTTGCATGTTCTGAATGGAATACTTACCCAATTTTGCCCTAATTAAACGCAGGACCGGAAAACCAACCTGTGCAAACATTTTACGTACTTGACGATTTTTGCCTTCTGTGATTTGTATCCCTACCCAGCTTGTTGGAATATTTTTTCTGAATCGGATAGGTGGATTGCGCTCTGGTACTTCTAAGGTATCAGGCAGGATTTCTAATTTAGCAGGCTTGGTTTGATAGATTTTACCATCCACATGAATAGATACGCCTTTACTTAATGCTGCGATGGCTGCTTCGGTGATAGCGCCGTCTACTTGAACCCAGTAAGTACGCTGATGCGCAAATACAGGATTTAATAACTGCTGATTGATTGTTTTATCATTCGTGATTAACAATAATCCTTCGCTATCATAATCTAATCTACCAACTGGATATACATCATTTGGTACATGTAAGATGTCTTTTAAGCACAATTTACCATCTGTCGAGGTGAATTGCGATAGCACTTGAAATGGTTTGTAGATTAAAAAATAGTCCATGAACTTGTACTTGTTTGAGCGACTTAAAAAACAAAGTCCCACTGATGTGGGACCTCGTATATAGATGGGTTAGTAAGTACGGGAATTAAATTCCCTTCACAATATTAAATATACTTTATTCTATTAACAAAAAAATTGTAAACAAATTTTTCGGGGTTATCCACAAATCGACTTTTTGGACCATCATTTTAAAGCAATAAAAATAAATAATCTGCAGATATAAAATCTATTTTATTTTCTTTTATAAAAAATTGAAATCGCTGAAACACTTATAAACAAAGGTTTTCATTGAATCATAATTTTTGATTATACTGCTTCATATAAATCTTGAAGATCAATTTTATGAATAAATATTACCGCTATTTGGCAAGTATTTTTGTTAAAAAAATTTTTTATAAAAAAGGGGCATTATCTTTGATTTAGCCCAAAATCACGCATATGAAGCTCTCCACACCCGTTTCGGTACAATGGTTATCTGAATTTATAAACGCAGAAATCATTGGTAATGATCAAAATTTTATCACAGGAATCAATGAAATTCATCAAGTAGAAACTGGTGATATTGTCTTTGTTGATCATCCAAAATATTATGCGACTTGTATCAATAGTGCTGCTACTTGTATTATCATTAATAGCAAGGAGGTGGAACTGCCTAAAGGAAAAACTTTATTGTATTGTGAGGCCCCTTTTGAAGCCTATGCGCAACTTGTTAAGCACTTTAAACCATTTAAAATAAGCACAGAATCAATTAGTTCTGACTTAATTATTGGTACAAATAGTGTGGTGATGCCAAATGTTTTTATTGGCGCGAATGTGCAAATTGGAGACCATTGTATCATTCATCCTGGGGTGATTATTTTAGCAGATACCATTATTGGAGACCATGTTGTGATACAAGCAAATACCGTGATTGGATCGGATGGTTTTTATTATAACACTAAAAAAAACAGACCCGCTTGGTATGTAAAAATGCCAAGTTGTGGACGTGTGATGATTGAAGATAGAGCCGAAATCGGAGCAAGTTGTACCATTGATCGCGGCGTGAGTGGTGATACTATTATAGGTATGGGATCTAAATTAGACAATATGGTGCATATTGGTCATGATACCCAATTAGAAGCCAATTGTTTAATCGCAGCACAAGTGGGGATAGCTGGAGGAGTAAAAATTAAAGCTGGTGTCACCCTTTGGGGACAGGTGGGTGTCAATAAGACCTTAACGATTGGCGAAAATGCCGTGGTATTAGGTGGATCTGGTGTGCTTAAAACATTAGAAGGCAATAAAACATACTTAGGCTTTCCTGCAGAAGACGCAAGCATAAAGCGTAGAGAATATGTGTGGATCAAAAGAATCCCAGCGCTTTGGAAAAAAATGATGGAAGATTAAGCTAAGTGGTGGATTGCTTTTAACTCCTTGGCCACTCTTATGATAGTATCATCCACTTTCCTGTATTTAAAATTTGGGAAGACATTCAAGAACTTTTGATTGTCAAATCTCACAGTTGCCTGTGCAGTAGCAGCAGTTTCCTTGGTTAATAATGGCGCTTTACCTGTGATCAGGCCCTTGATGGCTTCTAGTCTCCAAACAATCCCTGCTAAAAATGGGGTTACTTTTTTATGAGGCAGTCTTTTATCAAATGCTTTTGCAATAGTATTAAAGATGTTTCTATATGGTACGTTTTCGGCACTCAATACATAACGTTGTCCCACCACATTGCTTTCCATTAAAATTTGCATGGCATCTACCACATCTAAAACATCTACAAATCCACTCATGCCATCCGTATACCAAGGGAACTCATTGTAAGCAGATTTAAAAATGCCTGAGGATCCATTGTTCCAATCGCCTGCACCTAAAATAATAACAGGATTCACAATTGCCATCGGCAATCCTTCTTCCATCGCTCTCCAAACTTCTAGTTCGGCTAAATATTTTGATTGTCCATACACACTATTACTTGTTGCTGGGGTCCAGTGCATGGATTCATCTATTGGCTCGTTTTCTCTTATTCTTCCTAATGCAGCCACCGAACTTACAAAAATTAGTTTCTTGATTTTTTGCAACAAACATGCATTCACCACATTGGCAGTTCCTTCCACATTAGATTGCAACATTTTTGTTGCTGCACCTGGAGCAAATGAGACAATCGCAGCACAATGATACACATAGTCAACGCCTGCTAAAGCATCCGTTAAGCCAATGGGGTCTAAGATATCTCCTTGAATCCACTCACATTGTTCAGAGCCCGCAAATATAGGCACAGCTTGACGATACAGCGCGCGCACTTTTTTTCCTTTACTTAATAAAGATTGAATTAAATGTGATCCCACCAAACCGCTTGCGCCTGTTACAAAAATCATTTTACTGTATTTATCCTATTGTAAATATAAATGATCAACCACTATTCTTTCATCAATCTAGCGATGTCCACTTTTAATTGTTCTACCTCTAAAGTCTTTAAACCATCATATATTTTTCCGCGCACTTTACCCTTTCTGTCAACGAGTGCGAAAAACTGCGTATGGATAAACTGATCTTCTATTTTAACCACATTGTTTTTTGGATCGTCTAATAAATAAGAGCCTCTTGCCATTTGGTAGAGACTATCTTTTCTGCCAGTTAGAAAAATCCATTGAGCTGTATTCACTTCTAAAGAATCTGCATAATGTTTTAAAACCGGAACAGAATCGGTTTCTGGATTACAAGTATGAGAGAGGATTTGAAAATCGGGATTGTCTTTGTAGACTAAATAAACCTCTTTCATGTTTTTGTTCAGCTTAGGACAGATGCCCTTACATGTGGTAAAAAAATATTCAACCACAGTGATTTTATTTTGTAACACTTTTTCTGTCACAGTCTTCCCGTCCTGATTGGTAAAAGAAAAGGGCTGCACATAGCTCAATACAGGCATCTTCACTTTCCAATTATCGGTTCCCCTAAATAAAAAATAATAAAATCCTGCAAGTAGTACTACGAAAAATGCAAGGTAAATAGCTGATTTTTTTGACATCTGAATTTGCTTTAAATGCGTCACAAAGTTACTATTATTTTCAGGGTATTGGCTTAGCTTTGCATTATGTTTAAAAAATGGAATTGGGACGCAATTGGAATTGGCACTTCTTTGGCATGTGCCATACACTGTGCGTTATTGCCCTTGTTTTTTAGTAGTCTTCCTTTATTAGGGATCAATGTATTACACAATCCAAGTTTTGAATTTGGAATGATCCTGCTTTCTTTTGGGATTGGCGCCTATTCTTTATACCATGGTTATAAAAAGCACCACCATAGCTTTAAGCCGATTATCTTATTTAGTATTGGGATAGGACTGATGTTTTGTAGAATGGTCTTTAGAGAGGCAGAATTGTACTTATTGTTTCCTGCTGCATTTTTTATCATCATTGCGCATATCAACAACCACAATAGTTGTAGAATGCATAACCATGCGCACGAAGATGACTGCGATCATTGAGAGTAGTCATTAGAAACTATAACTCATCGATCCGTCTTTCTCGTCCTTCAACTGAATACCCATCTCAGCCAACTGATTCCTGATTTTATCGCTGGTTACAAAATCTTTATTGTCCTTTGCTTGTTTTCTGATTTCAATCAACAACTCCACCACGCCATTTAATTGTTGGCGATTGGCGCCCTGATCTACTTTTAATCCTAAAATGGATGCTACAAATAGTTTTAATTGCGTTTGAACAGACGCCCAAACAGTTCCGGCTACTGCATCTGCTGCAATATGCTTATCCTTTAATGAATTGATACTTGGTAGAATCTCAAATAAATTCGCCACCACTTTTGCAGTATTGATATCGTCATCCATGAAAGTTTCTAATTCATTGATCCAAGTAATTAGTTGTGTAGCAAGTGCTTCGTCTTTTGAAACAGTATCGCTTCCAAAGCTTTGTGCTTGCAACCACTCGTATCCCTCCATGAATCTGCGCAATGCTTTTTCTGAAGCCTGTAATGCTTCATTGCTAAAATCCAATGTGCCGCGATATTGACTTTGTAAAATAAAGAATCGAACAGTCATTGGAGAATAAGCTTGCGTAAGTTCCGCATGATTACCTTCGAATAATTCACTTAGCTTAATCACATTGTTATAACTCTTGCCCATCTTACGACCATTGATGGTAATCATATTATTGTGCATCCAATAACGAGCAGGCATTTGATGATTGCATACGGTGCTTTGTGCAATCTCACACTCGTGGTGCGGAAATTGTAAATCCATTCCACCACCATGTATATCAAATTGTTTTCCTAAATACTTTGTCGCCATGGCAGAACATTCAATATGCCATCCCGGAAAGCCTTCTCCCCATGGACTTTGCCAGCGCATGATATGTTCAACAGGTGCTTTTTTCCATAAAGCAAAGTCTACTTTATTTTTTTTCTCTTCCTGGTTTTCTAAATCTCTTGTGGTCTCTAATTGCTCTTCGATATTACGACCACTTAAAATACCATAAGGTTGGTTCTTTTTTGAATAATCGTCGTTGTATTTTACTACATCAAAATAAATAGAACCATTGGATTCGTATGCATACCCATCGGCCATGATTT
The DNA here is from genome assembly GCA_044368905.1 of Sediminibacterium sp. GTDB lineage: Bacteria > Bacteroidota > Bacteroidia > Chitinophagales > Chitinophagaceae > Sediminibacterium. The sequence goes on from JBILIU010000030.1 coordinate 6,947, forward strand.
TTTTAATCATTTCTATCTGCTCTACAATATGTCCTGTGGCAGTGGGTTCTATGCTTGGTGGCAGATTGTTAAATTGCGTCATAGCCCAGTGGTATAGATTGGTGTATTTCTGCACCAACTCCATGGGTTCTAGTTTTTCTAAAATCGCCTTACTTGCAATTTTATCTTCTGCTACTTTTCCTTCTTCTTCAAAATGGCCTGCATCCGTAATATTTCTTACGTAACGCACTTTATATCCTTTGTGTAAAAGGTATCGATAGACTACGTCAAAAGTAATAAATGGCCTTGCATGTCCTAAATGACTTTCTCCACTTACCGTTGGCCCACAAACGTACATGCCCACATAGGGTGCGTTAATAGGTTCGAAAACTTCTTTTTGACGGGTAAGTGAGTTGTATATTTTTAGTGGCATAGTAGTCCTCAAAGATAATTTTATTTTATCTAAAAGAATGGCTAATTCTTAACCAATTGAAGGTCGGCCATAATCATGTGGTGGTCGCTCAGGTTCTCATCCAAAGACTCCCAACCCTTTACTATCCATTTATTATCCGCCATGATATAATCTATTCTTAAAGTGGGCGATAGATTCATATAGGTAGCGCCAATGCCAAAGCCCTTTGCTAAAAAAGCATCCTGCATCTCCCCTTTAATTAATTTATAGGTATAGGAACTAGGTACATCATTAAAATCTCCAGTGATAATGGTGGGATAAGGACTCTTAGCCAACTGTGCTTGAATGTTAGAGGCCTGCACTGCGCGAATCATAAACGCATTTTTCATTTTACGCATGACGCCATATTTTGCTTTCAATGCCGCCTCGTTGGCATCTGCTGCATCATCAATTGCCTCAAAATCGTTTTGTTTGAATTTAAATGAAGCCAAATGCGTAGTGAAAACTCGAATCGTATCATCCCCTTTTAACAAGTCCACATAAATCAAACTTTCTTGATTGGTAAATGGAACCCTTTCGGCGTAGAGGATCTTATATTTTGAATAAATGATATTGCCGGCAAAATAATTGGCGGCATTGATCTGATGGTCTTTGGAAAAAAACGAATAGGGATATTTTTGATCAAAATAAGTGGCATGGTTCGCAATATCATTTTTAAGTTCCTTCGTATTGTATTCCTGCAAGCAAATAATATCTGGATCCCATTTTTGAATGGAGGCTGCGATATCCTCTGTTCTTAATTTATGCCCGATTGGTTGTGGATTGTTGCCGTTAAACTCCTTCACATTAAAACTAGTGATGCGTAAACTATTGTCCTTCTTTTTTTGTGAGAATGGTGTGCCTGGATGCCATGCAAATAAAACCAATATGGTTGGATAAGCTATCCCTAAGGTTGCCACAGAAATCAATGATAGTATAGGCTTGGCAATCAACCAGATAAATAAAAATAAGAGGTGTAATACAATGATGTAAGGAGCCAATAAACTTAAAAATCCATTCACCCAGATAAATCCAAGCGGCATAAAAAATTGAGGATACAATAATAATAGCACAAGTAAAAGGTGCACTGATAATAGCATTCCTTTACCAAAAATTCTTATGCGTGATTTTTTTGCCATGATGCTTTTCAATATTTATTGCGCCTCTTTTGGCGCCATTAAACCATTGCATTTTTTTACAATGACATGCATCCAATTTCCTAGATCAATATTCTTTTTTAATAAATACATATACAATACGCCAACTAATCCTCCTACATTCAATGTTAAAAAGAATGCCGGTGTTCCCGTTAAATGCGTTGCTACTTGAATTACAAAATATACCGTAAAAATAAGCCAAACAGGAATGCCTCCAGTGCCATTGAGTTGAAGTTGATATCTTGGATTCAAACTTAATGCGGCCGTGGCTAGTGCCATGATACTCAACTCTGCACCCATAAAGGAAATGCCAGCACCAAGGCCAATGAAAGCCAATGCACCAAGGATACCGCTGTATAAATAAATAGGAAATAAATGTTTATTGGCTTTTTGATTTTGTAAAATATTTCCAAAAACAGTTAACCAAATCATATTGCCACAAAGTGTCCAAAAATGATCATGGGACCAATTGTAAATAAAAAATGTCCAAGGTTTTTCGAGTGCTTCCTGATAATAAGGCGATAACATAAAATGGTGTACCACTTCGTCATAAAACTGTGACATAGGGAACCCTTCTAAATAATACACCATCCTCGTCATACCATAAGTCACTGCAATCATTAAATTCACAGATACAAGTGCTACTAAAGCATTGTTGTCTGCGCCAAATAATGGTTTGGATGGTTCTGTTGATTGCATGCGTTGATACTATTTTATTGTTAGTTCCATCTATTGTTACGTTCCTTCTTAGACCAAAGATACACCAATACAAATCCTACGATGGCACCACCCACATGCGCCCATCTTGCCACATTGTCTCCTGCAGTATTGCGCACTGCAAAAAATAATTCATAAGAAAAATACAAGATACCCAGCCACTTAGCTTTGATAGGAAAGAAGAAATAAATATAGATTAAGGTATTTGGAAACAAGTAAACAAAGGCCATGATAATACCAAAAACCGCACCGCTTGCGCCTAATGTAGCCGTATTAAGGGTCTTGTTGTAATAGGTGGTCAATAGCTCCATAATCTCTGTACGAATACCAGGTGTAGACAAGCTTACATTGTTCTCACTTAATATTCTTGTGAGCTGAATATTGTGGTCTTTTGCATATTCTAAAACAGCCTGGTTAAAGTCTGCAGATCCTGATACGCTCATTTGACTTAGCCTCAAAAGGTCTGATGCCATCGGCACAAACTCATATGAAAGAATGAGTAAGTGTAAGACGGAAGCGCCCACACCGCATAAAATATAAAACAATAAAAATCGCTTTGGTCCCCATACGTTTTCTAAAACAGAACCGAACATCCACAAAGCAAACATATTACCTAGTATATGTCCAAAGTCCCCATGCAAGAACATATGTGTGATCATCTGCCATGGTTGAAACAATTTGCTTTGCCATGCGTGTAGTGCAAAATAATCTTCGACCGAAAATGAACTAGTGGGTCCGGCAAATGTATTTTGAGCCAAAAACATTAAAGCATTAATGATGATTAAGTTTTTAATGATCGTTGGTAAAATATTGAAACTTGTGGGCCTAAATTCTCTCATAAATTATGCGTTTAATAAATCTGTTCTTTTTAATTGTACCACATTCTCAATATGCAAAGTGTGTGGAAACATATCTACAGGCTGTATCTTAGTCACTGTATACTTAGCATGAAGCAATGCAAGGTCTCTGGCTTGTGTTGCTGGATTACAACTTACATATACAATCGTTGGCGCTTCCATCTCTAATAATTTTTGCACTAATTTTTCGTGCATCCCTGCTCTTGGCGGATCGGTGATAATCACATCTGGCTTTCCATGGGTTTCAAAAAATGCATCGTCACAAACTTTAATTACATCACCTGCAAAAAATGCAGTTGCTGTTAATCCGTTCAAAGCTGCATTTAATTTTGCATCCTCAATTGCCTCTGCTACAAACTCTACACCAATTATTTTTTTAGCATGATCACTACAAAAAATACCAATACTTCCGGTGCCACAATATAGATCATACACAATTTCCTTTCCTGTCAATTCAGCAAACTCACGGGTTACTTGATATAAAACCTCTGCTTGTTTTGAATTGGTTTGGAAAAAAGATTTTGGGCTTATTTTAAACTCAAATTTTTCTAGTTTTTCAGTGATATAGCCATTGCCATAATATACTTGTGGCTCCAGGTCCTGCATGCTATCATTACGTTTTGTATTGATTGTATACAAGAGGGTTGTGATTTGAGGAAACTGCTTTAACAATAAATCCAACAACGCTTTTCTTTTTACCTCATCCTCATAACCAAGCATTAAATTGATCATCCACTCTCCCTTGGTCGTGTTTCTTACAAACATATTTCTTAACCAACCCTGGTGTTGTTTGATATTGTAAAACGGCATCTTATTATCTAAGGCAAATTGCACCACGGCTTTACGCATTAAATTCGTAGGCTCTTCTTGTAAATAACAAGTATCTATTGGCACAATTTTTTCGAAAAATCCTCTCGCATGAAATCCGCCATCACCGGGGCTTTTAACAGGTTCGGCACCAGAAGCTTTCATCGCCCTAAATGCTTCAAACGACATATAAATTTCTGTAGCAAAAGTGTATTCTACCTTATTACGATAGCCTTCCGTTTGCTTGGCACCAAAAATAGCAGGAATGGTTGGCAAAGGAATCTTAGCAATCCTTGTTAAATTGTCTACTACTTGTTGTTGCTTATAGACCAACTGTTGTGCATAAGGTAGCATCTGCCACTGACATCCACCACATACCCCAAAATGACTACAGAATGGTTTTACCCTGATTTCGGAATAGCTATGAAATTTTTTAGCAAAGCCTTCTGCCCAATCGGTTTTGTTTTTTTGTAACTGAATATCCACCACATCCCCTGGCACTGCGCCTTCAACAAAAATGACTTTTCCATCTACCCTTGCTAAGGACTTGCCCTCGGCTGCATAATCCTCAATAAGGACCTTTTCTAAAATGATTGCTGGTTTTGACTTTCTCACTGCTACAAAGGTACAATCCAGCTACTAGAATCTACCATTCCGCCCATTTAAATTAAACCAAAATCTGTTTTTTATTTTTTACTTTTATATACTTAATTTGTCCTTTCAACCCTTTTATATGTTTCAGAAAATATTTGGTTTATTTTTTATTGGTTTAGCGCTTTTGTTTAACAATTGTGCGCAGGCGCAGGCGGTTAAAAAACAACCTACTTCCATTGCCAAGCCTGTTGGACATCATATTCAAATTACACTTAAGCCTTATAAAAATACGAAGGTCTATTTGGGCACCAACTATGGACAAAATCGTGTACTTGCCGATTCGGCTATGCTAAACGATGCAAGCCTGGGGTATTTTAGTGGAAAAGAAAAACTCACACCAGGCATTTACTTTATTGTATCTCCTAAGTATAGTATTCTATTTGAGTTTTTAGTAGATGAGGGGCAACAATTTAAAATCTTTGCAGACACATTAAATATAGCGGACTATCAAATTGTTGGATCCATCGACAATGATATTTTTGGTGCTTATTCCAAAAGCATGAACCAACTTGGTGGTCAAAGAAATCAATTAGAGCAAGCTTATAGGAGTGCTAGCACAGCAACTGATTCTGCGCAATACCTATTGGCATTAAAAAAAATAGATACCAGCTTTAAGCAAGAAAGACAAAAAATTATCACCACTGCGCCTAAATCAATGATGCGTTTTTTCTTAGACGTTTTACAAAGACCAGAGGCGCCAGCGATTCCTATCGTCAATGGCAAGGCGGATTCTAGTTATCCTTTTTATTATGTTAAAAATCATTTTTGGGATAATGTGGTATTCAATGATAACCGTTTATTAAGAACGCCGTTTTTTGAAGCGAAGCTAGATGAGTATTTTAAAGACTATGTTTCACGTGAACCAGATTCTATCATCGAAGAGGTTCAATACATGTTGACAGTTGCAAAAACAGGAAAAGAAATTTATCCATTCTTACTTTTTAAGTTTACAAATAAATATATCAGTCCTGAATTTATGGGTCAGGATAAAGTGTTTCTACATTTGTTTCAAAACTTTTTTAGTAAAGGAGATACAGTGCTCTTAAACAATGAATCTAAAAAAGCAATCACCGAACGCGCCTATAGTATCATGGCCAATCTCATTGGCAATCCCGCTCCACCATTGGTTTTAAACACAATAGATAACAAGCCATTTTCACTTTATAATAGTCCAGCAACTTATACTTTTTTAGCATTCTGGGACCCAACCTGTGGTCACTGCAAAGAAGAAATGCCAAGGGTAGATTCTTTTTATACAAAAAACTGGAAGCAATTAGGCGTACAAGTCATTGGTGTAAATACCAATGTGAAAGAATTAGCTTCTTGGAAACAATTTATAACAGAACAACATTTTGATGCTGGATGGTTGCATGCTTATCAAACAGACGCTGCGTTCAATGCAGAAATCAATGCAGGCAAGCCCACTACCATCAGACAGTTGTATGATGTATTTAAAACACCAACCTTTTATTTGTTAGATAAAGACAAAAAAATTATTGCAAAAAATTTAACGGTAGATCAGTTCCACGATTTCTTGCAATCTCAACTAAAGAAATAATTTAAAAAATCGCAGAAACAACGTCTCTGATGACCTTCGGTTTTCCTAAAGTATAGTAGTGTAACACAGGTACACCAGCCGCTTTTAACTCCTTGCTTTGCTGGATCAACCACTCGGTACCCACTTGCTCACATTCCGCGTCTGTCTTGCATTTGTTGATAGCATTAGATAGATCTGTTGGGATATCTACATGGAATATTCTTGGTAAAATGGTCAATTGCTTTTTATTCGTAATCGGCTTTAATCCTGGAATGATTGGTACCGTAATACCCATATCACGACATGCTTGCACATACTCCAAAAACTTTTGGTTGTTGAAAAACATTTGGGTCATGATATAGTCTGCACCTGCATCCACCTTCTCTTTTGTTTTAATTAAATCGATTTCAAAATTAGGTGATTCAAAATGTTTTTCTGGATAGCCAGCCACGCCCATACAAAAATCGGTCTTGCCGCCGTTTAAAATATCTTCGTCTAAATAAATACCTTGATTCAATTGTCCTACCTGCTTTAATAAATCAATCGCATATTTATTGCCACCTGGCTCTGGTTCAAAGCTAGACTCATTCTTAGCCGCGTCGCCTCTTAAAATTAAAGCATTGTCAATCCCTAAAAATTGCAAGTCAATTAAGGCATCTTCTGTTTCTCTTTTAGTGAAACCACCACAAATAATATGCGGTACTGCATCAATATTGTAATGGTTCATGATGGCAGCACAAATACCTACCGTGCCTGGTCGCTTACGCACATCTACTTTTTCAAAAGTGCCATCTGTTTTTTTCTTAAACATGGTTTCACTTCTGTGGTAAGTCACATTGATCCATGAAGGCTTAAACTCCATTAAAGGATCTAAATGGTCATAGATTGACGTGATTGTCTTACCCTTTAAAGGTGGCAGGATCTCAAAGGAGACCAGTGTGTCTTTTGCTTTTGCTAAATGTGCTGTTACGTGCATAGAATACAAAAATAGTTAATATTATTTGACTAGGTTCAAATAGGCCGTTTTAACCTTATTTTTGTACAAAAGATTCAACGTGATACTAA
>JBILIU010000117.1:0-3800 GCA_044368905.1 Sediminibacterium sp.
TAGAAAAAATTGGCGTGTATACAAGATTACAATCTGCGATCAATATGGAGCAAGTGGCAGAACCTTATATCAGAAGAAAAGCATTAAGACATTTAGAAAAAGGACGTGTAGTCATTTTTGGTGCAGGTACAGGTAATCCTTATTTCACGACAGATACGGCTGGATCATTAAGAGCTATAGAGATGAAGGCAGATGTGATTTTAAAAGGCACAAGAGTAGATGGCGTATATGATGCAGATCCAGAGAAAAATCCAAACGCAAAAAAATTCGAGACCATCAGTTTCCAAGATTGTATCTCAAAGAACTTGAAAGTAATGGATATGACGGCATTCACATTGTGCATGGAGAACAAATTGCCTATCATTGTATTCGACATGAATAAAGCAGGTAATTTACTTAAGATCGTGCAAGGCGAATCAGTAGGAACCCTTGTAAAATAGGAATTAAGTCATTGCCAATCCACCGCTGATGTAAAAAGTAGCACTAAATCACATTTTTTACCTTCGCTGGATTAAATTTATAGTATGCAAAAAATTAGTTTTATCGTCTTATTGTTGGGGCTTCTATTTTCACAAGAAATAAATGCACAAAATAATTTAAGTTTAAAAGAAGCAGTCACCATCGCTATTCAAAATAGTTACGACATTAAGTTGGTTGAAAATAACTTGTCGATTGCCCAAAATAATAACAATTACGGTGTTGCCGGAGGATTGCCAACAGTGACAGCAAATGGTACCAATAACAATACGCTCACTACGATCAATCAAACATTTCCTGATGCATCTAGGAATACGACAAGAAGCGGCGTGGATGGATCAACATTAAATGGTGGATTGACAGCAACTATGATCTTATTCAATGGCTATAGAATTGCTGCCACTAAAGACCGTCTAGAAAGTATCCAAAAACAAACAGAAGCTGTATTGCAAACACAAATGTTGAACACGAGTTCAACAGTGATGCAACAATACTATAATGTCATCAGACAGGTTGCGTTTTTAAAAACAATCGAAAAATCTATTGAAGCTTCGGAACAAAGAGTGGCGATTGTAAAAACAAGACAAGAGATAGGTGTTGCCAATCAAACAGATTTATTACAATCTAGTTTAGATTTAAATGCCTTATTACAAGCCAAGCAAAACCAATTACTCGTTTTAGATCAAGTAAAAGCAGACTTGTTCAATAGCATGGTGGTTCCAGCAAATTCAAATTATGTTTTCACCGATAGTATTCAGGTAGACCAAAAAATGATTTTGTCTGATGTTGAATCTAAAATGAAAGCACATCCTTTATTACAATCTGCACAGCAATTGATTAATGTGAATCAGTTTTTAGAAAAAGAAACAAAAGCATTGATGTATCCAACCTTAAGAGCAAATACAGGATTCAATTACAATAGCAATAAATCTGCAGCGGGTTTCATCTTATTAAACGAAAGCTATGGTCCATTTTTAGGATTCAATTTGAGTATTCCAATTTATGCAGGAACAGCAAACAAGCGAGCATACAAAAATGCACAGATCAATACCGTAAGTGCAAAAATACAGTACGACAATACGGCACAAAACCTATCCACAGAATTATTCAAGACTTATCAGAACTATCAAAATAGCTTAAAGCAAACGCCTGTTGAAATTGAGAACTATAAAATGTCAGATGCTTTATTGGCCTTGGTGATGGAGCGATTTAAATTAGGTGAAGCGACAATTGTAGATGTAAAGCAAGCGCAACAAAGTTTTGAAACTGCAGGCTTTAGATTAACTAGTTTACAGTTTAGCGCAAAAATTGCGGAGATTGAATTAAAGCGTATGTCTAATCAGTTGAGTTTTTAACTTATAAAATAAGTAAATTAAAAAGGGCGCATCTTGATGCGCCCTTTTTAATTATTTCCAACCGTCTCCGTCAAGGATATTGCCAATACCACCTAGGATACTGCCTTCTTCCTTACGTTTATAAGTTCCATAAGCCAAGATGCGTCCCGCTAAACGGCTGATAGGTAAGGTTTGTATCCAAACTTTACCTGGTCCTGTAAGTGTTGCAAAAAACAATCCTTCTCCACCAAATAAGGTGTTTTTAATACCACCCACAAATTGAATATCATAATTTACGTTCGACGTAAAGCCAACGATACATCCGGTATCTACTTTCAACACTTCACCTGGTTGTAAATCTTTTTCAATCACATGACCACATGCATGTAAAAAAGCCATGCCGTCACCTTCTAACTTTTCCATAATGAATCCCTCTCCACCAAATAAGCCTGTGCCTAATTTGCGCTGGAACTCTATGCCAATGCTCACACCTTTTGCGGCACATAAGAAAGCATCCTTCTGACAAATCACTTTACCGCCTAAATTAGGAAGGAACATTGGAATAATTTTTCCAGGATAAGGAGAAGCAAAACTCACTTTCTTTTTTCCATATTGTGTATTGGTATAAGCTGTCATGAACAAGCTCTCCCCAACCAATGCACGCTTACCGGCCTGGAATAATTTATTTAAAATACTACTGTTCTGTTGTGTGCCGTCTCCAAAAATGGTTTCCATTTGAATCCCATCTTCCATCATCATAAACGCACCAGGTTCAGCAATAGCTGTTTCTTGAGGATCTAATTCTACAGAAACATATTGCATTTCTTCTCCAAAAATTTGATAGTCTATTTCGTGTGCTGACATATTTTTAATTTTAACTAGTTATGAATAACGTATTAAAGTATTGATATAATACTTCTACAAAACTAATTCATCTATATAAAAAACCCCTCAGAATTTTCTGAGGGGTTAAAATTAAATTTAAAAACCTAAGTTTTAAGGATACATGGTTAGAACCAAGAGCCATTGAAAACAGTATCGCCATTGGCGTTGTTTTTTGCAGCCCTTCTTTTCACTTGCTTATTGTGTATCCATGTGCTTACAAACATCAATGGAATGAACACAAAAGTCAAAGGAGGAATACCCAACATGCTAATCCACTTGCCTCCAAATTGACGACGCATTGGACGACGTAATCTTTCTGCAATTAGATACATAGCAGGAACAATAAATAAAGTCATAAAGAAAGCAAAAGCCAATCCAAAAATGATGGTCCAGCTTAAAGGTTTCCAGAACGCCACGTTATCGCCACCAAAGAAGATATGTGGATTTAGTTCACTAAATAAAGTGACAAAGTTAATATTGAATCCAACTGCAATTGGAATGAAACCAAGGATGGCAGCAAGTGCAGTTAAGAGTACAGGGATAATTCTTGTCTTACCAGCTTGTATTACTGCTTCTCTTGTTTTATAGCCACGGCTTCTTAATTCATCCGCGAACTCAATCACAAGGATACCGTTTTTAACAACGATACCAGCTAGTCCAACAATACCAAGCCCCGTCATGATACCAGATACTTTCATACCTGTTAAAGCAAACCCTAATAAGACACCAATGATACTAAATAAGATCTCTGTTAAGATAATCACCGACTTAGAAATAGAATTGAATTGTAGTACTAAGGTGAACAAGATTAACATCAATGCAATGATTAAGGCTTTACCAAGGAATGCAACCGTTTCTAATTGTTGTTCATTCTCGCCAGTTTGTTCAACAGTCACGCCTTCTGAGATGCCCTTAAAGTTTTGAATGTATTCAGCGATCACTGCATTCACTGCAGTTGGGTTATACCCTTCGTTTGTCAATACATTTGAACTTAATTGGATTTGTCTTTTTTGGTTCTTTCTTTTTACGCTGCCCAAAGTACTTGTAGGTTCTACTTTAACCAAAGAACTGAGTGGAATATTCTTTACCATACCACCAGCAGCC
>JBILIU010000118.1:0-3749 GCA_044368905.1 Sediminibacterium sp.
TATGGATGGATATCATGATGGATGATTTAAAACATACGATTAGTTTAGTAGATGTGTTATCGGTAAATGATAGTGAAGCAAGACAATTGAGTGGTGAGTATAGCTTGGTAAAAGCAGCGAAAAAAATAATGGCAATGGGTCCAAAGTATGTGATTATCAAAAAAGGTGAACACGGTGCTTTATTGTTCCATGAAAACGAAGTATTCTTTGCTCCAGCATTACCATTAGAGGAAGTATTTGATCCAACTGGCGCTGGTGATACTTTTGCTGGTGGATTTGTAGCACATTTAGCAAAAACAAAAGACATTTCATTTGAGAATATGAAGACTGCAATCATCTTAGGTAGTGCGATGGCAAGTTTTTGTGTAGAGAAATTTGGCACACAGCGTTTGACAGAAATCAACGCAGAAGATATCAAAGCACGTGTGGCTTCTTTTGTTCAATTAGTGAACTTTGATATAGAGTTGGTCTAATATTCATTTTTTTAATTTAAAATATGAAACTTGCAGTCGTTGGTGCCACAGGTTTAGTAGGTACTAAGTTGTTAGAAGTGCTTGCTGAGCGCAATTTTCCTGTGACTGAATTAGTGCCAGTTGCTTCTCCACGTTCTGTAGGGACGGAGGTAACCTTTAATAATAAGTGCTACAAAGTGGTGAGTATGGAAGAAGGCATTGCTGCACAACCAACCCTTGCAATTTTTTCCGCAGGTGGAGCAACTTCTTTGGAGTGGGCACCAAAATTTGCTGCTGCTGGTATTCGTGTGATTGATAATTCTTCTGCCTGGAGAATGGATCCAACAAAAAAATTAGTGGTACCAGAGGTGAACGCTTCTGTATTAACTGCAGATGATTTTATCATTGCCAATCCTAATTGTTCGACTATACAAATGGTGGTTGCATTGCAACCTTTACATGAAAAATACAAAATCAAAAGAGTTGTTGTAAGTACTTATCAAAGTGTCACTGGCACAGGCAAACAAGCTGTAGACCAATTGTTCAGCGAGCGTAATGGTGAAAAAATTGAAGCCGACCAAATGGCATATAAATACCCAATCGACTTAAATGTGATTCCTCAAATTGATGTTTTCTTAGAGAATGGCTATACCAAGGAAGAAATGAAAATGATTAAAGAGACTTGTAAGATCATGCAAGACGATGCTATTAAGGTAACTGCCACCACCGTTCGTATTCCGGTAGTCGGTGGACATAGTGAAAGCGTGAATGTAGAATTTCACAATGAATATGATTTAAAAGAATTAACCGCTCTGTTGGCAGAAGCGCCTGGTGTGGTGGTGCAACAAGACGATGCTGCACAATTTTATCCAATGCCATTATGGGCGCATGAAAAAGACGATGTGTTTGTAGGCAGATTGCGCAGAGATGAAACCCAAGCGAAGACCTTAAATATGTGGGTTGTAAGTGATAACCTACGTAAAGGTGCTGCTACCAACGCAGTTCAAATTGCAGAATATTTGTTGTCAAAAAATATGGTTTAAAAAACCTATTACTGGTATTAATAAATAGGAACAAAGAGATTCAGTTTTGAGAGAAAAATTAGGATTTCGAATTGTTATTTAATAATTCAATGAAATCGGTTTCGCTTATAATTTTTATAGAAGCTATTTTTTTTGCTTTCTCTAATTTACTTCCAGCATCTTCTCCAACGATCAAGTAATTTAATTTACTACTCACACCACTAAGAATATGTCCGCCTTTTGCTTCTACCATGGCTTCTGCATCCGAACGTTTAAGTTGCATCAAGGTTCCGGTAAATAAAAAATTCAATCCAGTAAGTGAGCCATCCGTTGGTTGTTGATTGGTTTGTTCCACATTCAATCCTAATTGAATAAGCGACTCAATCATCTTTAGTTGATTAGGATCGTGGAAGAACTGAACAATACTGCTTGCCACTTTAATTCCTATGTCTTCGAACGCTAATAATTGCTCTTCTGTGATTCGTGTTAGATCGAGTATGTGATTGATCCTGCTTGCAATCGTTTTCGCTGTGGTCTCTCCAACAAATCGAATTCCTAAACCATAGATGATTCGATGCAATGGTTGTTGTTTAGAGGCTTCGATAGAGCTAGTTAAATTATCTACGCTCTTTTTTCCAAAGCCTTCTAATTGTCCAATTATTTCAAAGTCGAGTGTATAAATACCAGGAATAGCTGTTAATAAACCAAGTTCAAAGAATTTTTTAATATTGGCTTCGCCTAAATTTTTAATATCCATGGCGTCCTTGCTCACAAAATGCGCAATGCGCTCTACAATTTGTGCACTACAATTCATGTTCGTACATCTCCAAACTGCTTCTGTACTTTCTTTCACTAAAGCAGTAGCACAAACAGGACAATGGGTTGGGAATTGAATCTTTTTTTCATCACCTGTTCTAAGACTTGCAATGGAATGGACGATTTGAGGAATCACATCACCAGCACGTTCTATAATCACTGTGTCTCCTAAAAGTAAATCTTTTTCAATAATATATTCTTCGTTATGAATGGAGATACTTGAAACTGTTACACCTCCAATGGCCACAGGTTTTAATTTTGCTACGGGTGTGACTGCACCAGTTCTGCCTACTTGAAATTCTACATGCTCTAATACTGTGGTGGCTTGTCTCGCTTTAAATTTATAAGCAATCGCCCATCTTGGATGGTGGGATGTCATACCTAATTTTTCTTGCAATGCTAGGTCGTTCACTTTAACCACTAAGCCGTCTATCTCATAAGGTAGTTCGTCTCTTCCAGCTGCTGCAATAGCACAATAATCAATGACATCCTGCATTTTACTGACAACCTGTTTTTCCTTCTGAGGTGACCTAAAACCCATATTCCATAAAAATTCCAAGCTCCCGCTATGGGTTTTTAAAAGTGGGTTCACAGTTTTTCCAGGGATTGGTAAAACATAACTAATATGATAAATAAAAGCGTCTAAATTTCTTTCTGCTACTTCCTTTGGGTCTTTCATTCTCAAACTACCTGATGCAGCATTTCTTGGATTGGCAAGGAGGGATTGATTCTTGGATTTTAATTTTTCATTAAAGTCATTAAAAGCCTTTTTAGTCATAATGACTTCGCCGCGAATTTCAATTTGTTGAATGCCATTTGCTGCAAGTGCAATCTGTAAAGGAATGGATCTAATTTGTTTGATGTTATTAGTGATGTCTTCTCCTTCAACACCATCGCCTCTTGTACATGCTCGAACTAAAAGGTCGTTTTCATATATTAAAGAAATACTTGCCCCGTCAAATTTTGGCTCAACACAATAGGTAATCGCGTCGAGGTTGGCACTTTCTCTTGCTTTACGGTCAAAATCAATGAGGTCCTCCGCATTATAGCTATTCTCTAAGCTTAACATGGGCACTAAATGAGGGACCGTTTCAAAATTACTATTCAAACTATTGCCGACTCTTTGACTTGGTGAGTCTGGCGAAATACAAGAGGGATCAGAAGCTTCTATAGCCAAAAGGGCCTGATAGAGCTGGTCGTATTCATAATCGCTAATTAAGGATTCGTTGACTACATAATATTGGTATTCATGAAAATGCAATACCTTTTTTAAAGTCGTTAAATCAATGCTTAAAGGCGTCGCTAAAAACTGCTTTGTAGTTTGTTGTAATGCTTGTATTTGTGCTTTGTCGTACATGGGCTAAAATCTTCGCTAAAGTACAAACTTTAGCGCTTGCAAGCTCATTATTTAATACCTTTATGGACTAAATAATGGTATACTTATGTTGTATTCAATGAC
>JBILIU010000119.1:0-3731 GCA_044368905.1 Sediminibacterium sp.
TCTTTCCTTTGGTTAATTCCTCTTTAATTCTTTCAAATATAATTACGTTCGTATCCACGGCCATACCAATGGTCAATACCAAACCGGCAATACCTGGTGCAGTTAATGTAAATCCTAATGCACTTAAAACACCAATCGTGAATAATAAGTTTAAGATCAATGCAATGTTTGCAACCCATCCACCTGTGTTAAAGTAAAGTAACATCAAGGCAAAAATTACCAAGAATGAAACGCCAAATGCCATGGCGCCACCTTGAATAGATGCGGCTCCTAATGTTGGACCAACTTGCTGTTCAGCAACAATTTTAGCAGGAGCAGGTAATTTACCACTCTCTAAAATTTGTGCTAAATCCTGTGCAGTTTTTAATGAGTAGTTACCAGATATTTGAGAATTACCTGTCGTGATAGCGTCATTTACATTTGGTGCAGAATAAACAATATTATCTAAGACAATTGCAATTGGTTTGCCAACATTCTTAGAAGTCATCTTTGCCCAAATGCTAGTACCAATCTTATCCATATTCATTTTGATGGCTACTTTACCACGCTCATCAAAATCTTGTGTTGCATTAGCAACATGGTCGCCTTCTAATTCAGCTAAACCATTTTCCAAAGTTTTAATAGCATATAAAGCTAGCACGTCTTTTGCTTTAGGATCTGATTCGTCTGGCTTGCCATACATGAATACCAAGTTCGATGGGAACTTTGACTTCACTTCAGGTAATGCAAGGTATGCATTCAATACAGCTGAATCTTTCTTCAAAGTATAACCAATTTCAGCAGGGAAAACGTACTGGCCATTTTTTGCTTGATAAGGTTGTGTAAATTGAACGATTCTTAATAATGGATTTTTAGCAGCATTTGCTTTTGCTGTATCAACTTTAGCAACGACAGTTGAATCAACAATGCCAGCATTGCTTAATTCAATCGCTTTATCAGCAGCTAAAATTGCAGTTTGGAAATCCTTGTTCTCAAAAGTATACACTTCAAAGAACTGAAGGTTTGCGGTAGATTGTAAATAAGAACGAACACGCTCTTTATCAGAAATGCCAGCTAATTCGATATTGATAATACCCTTGGTAGGATCTGGATTGATAGAAGGAGAAGCTAATCCAAATCGGTCAATACGGGTATTTAAAATTCTGTAAGTATTATTGAATGCTTGAATAGACTGTTCTTGTAAATATGTAGTTACAGTAGCGTCAGATGCATCAAACTTTAATTTACCATTGCTTCTGGTTGCGAATAATGGTGCTAAACTTCCTGTTGGGTTAGCCAATTTATATTCAGCAGTAAATAAAGTGATCAAATCAGCATTGCTGTTTGCTTTTTTGCTTACAGCATTAGCCAATGCAGTATTAAATGCTGGTTCTTTAGAGTAGTTCGCCAAAGATTTGATTAGACCATCTAATCCAACTTCCATGGTTACACTCATACCGCCTTGTAAATCAAGACCTAACATCAATTCTTTTTCTTTAGCAGCAGCATAAGTTGTTAAGCCAAAGAATAGCTTAGTTTCCTTTGTACTGTCTAATAAGCGCTTGTAATACACTTTTTTAGCGTCAGCTACACTGTCATTATATAACAATTGTTGGTCTTTATCACTTGGATAAATCTGTTCTGCTTTAGGTAGTTTATTGACCCAAGCCGTTGCTTTAGCATCCATCGCTTTTTCATGTGTTCTAACGAACCAAGTAAAAGATAGTTGGTAAAGACAAATTAAAATAAGCGCAAATGTAAAAAAGCGCACTAATCCTTTGAGTTGCATAGTAGTTTGGTTAACTTTTTTTAGTCGGCAAATATAATGGAAACAAGCCTAAAACTAGCCCTATTTGACCATTATTTTGAGGTGATTCCTAGTCGATGCTCATTTCAAAATAGAGGGGAGAATTGGCTGGAATGCTGCCATTGGCATTAGGGCCATATGCCAATGAGGATGGGATCACCATTTTGATTTTACCACCCTTGCCAATCAAAGGCACGGCAATCTGCCAACCAACAATTAAGTCCTTTAATGGAAAGGTAATGGTACCCTTGTCAAATTGGATCCCTGTCATCAATTTACCCGTGTAAGTCATTGTTAATGAAGCACATAGATTAGGCTTTGCTGTATCACCAGAAGCTGTGATTTGGTATAAAATGCCACTTGGGTGTATTGTATAGGTAATGCCATTGTTGTTACAAAAAGCAATCATCTGCGCTCTTTGAGTAGCAGAACTATCGTTTTTATATTGGGCCGTTAAAGTACAAGCGGTTGATTGAGGGTCATTATTGTCTGATTTACTACAAGCCGCAAAAAAGGCAATTCCAAGAATAATTAAAAACAAGCTTAAAATGCTTGAATAACATGTTTTTAGGTTGTTTTTTGGTGTCGATTGGATCATTAGGATGATTTTTTATTTTTTAAGTGCTTGATTTCATTAAATCGTTGTTCATTCATTTCCCAGGTAAATTGCTGATAAATCCAGCCAAATCCAAAGGAGATGAGTACAATGGCGATTAAAATCCATATGATATTACCTCTTGAATTGGCCACCATATTGGCTCTTTCATACCAGCCCATTTCTGCTATCAACAAGACCACAATACCCATCAATAAACTAATACTAAACCCTCTCAAAAAGGGTTTGCGTTTATAATGGGGTAGTGCGCGTTCTTTTTCCCAATAGGCATAAAATGCGGCTTCGTCTGGGTGAATCATGCACAAATTTATGCATTGAAATCTGTATTCCCTTGCTTTAACTATATTTAGTGTAATTTTTTACGAAAATCAAAAAAATGAAACCATTCATTCAAAAATTTGGGATCACAATTTACCTGCTCATTTTAATGATGCATTTATTTGCACAACTACTAGGTTATACAAGTATACAATATGGTTCTAAATTAATCTTATTGCCATTATTGATGCTGTTCTTTTATGTGCAACCATTTTTTGCTGCAGCTCCCAACACCAAGTACCTTATTTTAGTTGGATTGTTTGGATCATTTTTAGGAGATGCCTTTTTACTATCGGATGCCTTATTTATTCCAGGCATGATTGCATTTATGACAACGCATATTTTTAATATTTTATTTTTTAGTAAAATATATGGTTTGAAGCAGCCTAAATCAACAGCATTTAAAGTTTCAAGATCTTTGTTACTTTTCTTTTGTTGGTTTATTTATTTTCAATTAAAAACTGCCATAGGACCATTGATTTATCCCATATTAGTATATATGGCTCTTATATGTTCAGCAGCATTAATGGCTATTCATGTATCGAATTATAAACCTACTAAAATTATTGCCAACTTATTTTGGATACCAGGCATGTTATTTTTTATAGCATCAGATACTGTACTTGCCTTTAATAAATTTTCTTGGTCTACGCAAAGTCCAATCGATAATATAGGCTTGGTCACGATGGCAACTTATGGAATTGCACAATTGTTATTGGTGAAAGGATTTCAATTGTATTTTTCAAAACAAGAAAAATTAGTTTAATAGCTGTTAAAAAAAATATTTATTTTTTTAGGCTAGATATAGCTTAAATAAAAAAGTCCTCCAATTGCTTGGAGGACTTTTTTTATACTTTCTTTAAAGTGACTAGTAACCCATACCACCCATATCAGGAGCGCCACCACCATGTGGAGCAGCTTCTGGTTTTGGTTTGTCAGCAATCACACACTCTGTTGTTAACAACATAGAAGCGATAGATGCTGCATTCTCTAAAGCAACTCTTGTTACTT
>JBILIU010000120.1:0-3669 GCA_044368905.1 Sediminibacterium sp.
GGGAAATGGTGTTTTGTTGCATATTCTTTATATAAATCTTCCACAAGCGGCATTGCTGCTTGTAGTTTTGCCTTTCTATTTTCATCTGCAAATACAGCAGGCTTAAACTGATTGGTGGTTTGAGCATACCCATTGATGCAGCTCAATAGTGCTAAAAATAAACTTGTAAATAAGGCTTTTTTCATGGTAGTGTATTCATCACAAATTAGGTTATAATTCAAAAAAATGCGTTAATTTTCTATACTTAATATTACAACTATGCGTAAACAACTTTTATTAGTATTACTAGCCTTGCCTCTTTTGATTTTTGGTCAACAAAAAGCCAATTATGATTTAGCCGCAAGATTTTCTCCAAAGAAATTGGATAAGATGATTTTCTCCTTATCTGTTGATCCTCATTGGTTAAAACAATCCAACAAGTTTTGGTATACCTACGAAACAAGTGAAGGAAAACAATGGATGATTGTAGACCCAGTAAAAAATGAAAAGAAGTCCATGTTTGACAAAGATCAACTTGCTGCAACCTTAACAAGAATCATCAAAGATCCATTTGATGCGCAACATCTTCCAATTGATTCTTTAAAGTTTATTAAGGATGAGAACTGGATTCAATTTGAAGTAAAAAGTAGCATTGAAATAGATAAGCCAGGTGCTAAAAAAGATGCGAAGGCAGAAAAAATTAAAAAAGTATTTTACTTTGAATATAATTTGAATACAGCACAGCTAAATGAACTAGTTGGTTTTACTAAGCCTAAAAGAAAGCCAAGCTGGGCGAATATGGCACCAGATCAATCTAAAGTAGTTTTTGGTCGTAACCATAATCTTTACATGATGGACAAAGCAAATTATGAAAAAGCTTTGATCAACGAAGATGATAGCACGATTGTAGAAACAGCCATTACAAAAGATGGCATACAAAACTACAGCTGGCATAGCGAGGGTGGTGAAACAAATGTAGATGCAGAGAAAAATAAAAACAAAAGAAAATCTGTTTATGGTTTATGGAGTGAAAACAGCAAGCAACTTGCTATTGTAAAAGCAGATAATAGAAAAGTAAAAGATTTATGGGTAATCAATAGCATTGCTGATCCAAGACCAACCCTTGAAACTTATAAGTACTGGATGCCAGGCGAGAAAGAAGCACCAGTAGATCATTTAATGTTGGTGGATATGGTAAATTATACCAATAAGGAAATCAATGTATCATTGTATAAAGATCAAGATATTGCATTGTGGAATAAGTCTGCAGCTGTAAATGCAAGAGATGATGAATTCAAGCCAATGATTTGGTTAGGAACCAATGAGCAATTATACCTTGCAAGAACAAGTCGTGATTTAAAAAAGATTGACCAATGTGTAGTAAATACAACAACTGGCGAAGTCAAAGTCGTAGTAGCTGAATCATTGAATACTTCAATTGAAATTAAGAAGCCAGAATTAATTAAAAATGGTGCTGAACTAATTGAATGGAGTGAGCGCGATGGATGGGCGCATTTGTATTTATACGATGGTCAAGGAAATTTAAAAAATCAAATTACACAAGGTGCATGGCATGTGGAAGAAATAATTGGCGTAGATGAAGCTAAAAGAGTAGTTTATTTTTCTGCAAATGGCAAAGAGTCAGTGAATGGTGGTAAAGAAGACCCTTACTACATGCACTTATACAAAATCAATTTAGATGGTTCTGGATTGCAATTATTAAACTCGGGTAATTTTGATCATAACTTTAGCGTGAATGATAACAATACTTATTTTGTCAATAACGCTTCTAGAGTCAATACCACTCCAGTATCAAGCTTACATAGCGCTGACGGAAGAAAAATAATGGATCTAGAAACTGCAGATTTAAGAAATTTAATGGCTACAGGTTATAAATTTCCTGAAACATTTAAGATCAAGGCAGATGATGGGATCACCGATTTATATGGCGTAATGTATAAGCCTTATGATTTTGATAGCACTAAAAAATATCCAATCATAGAATACGTTTACCCTGGTCCACAAACAGAGTCTGTGAACAAGTCTTTCAGCAAGGGTATGGATCGTATTGACAGATTAGCACAATTAGGATTTGTAGTGGTAACAATGGGGAATAGAGGAGGTCACTACGCAAGAAGTAAATGGTATCACAACTATGGCTATGGTAATTTAAGAGATTATGGACTTGCCGATAAAAAAGCAACTATTGAGCAATTAGCGGATAGATTTACTTTCATTGATAGAAACAAAGCAGGTATTCATGGTCATAGTGGTGGTGGATTCATGAGCACTGCTGCGATACTGGTTTATCCAGATATCTTTAAAGTAGCGGTGAGTAATGCAGGTAACCACGATAATAGCGTGTACAATAGATGGTGGAGTGAAAAGCATCATGGCGTGAAAGAAAATATCTCTGATAAAGGGGATACCACTTTCAGTTATATGATTGATAAAAATCCAGACTTGGCGAAAAACTTAAAAGGAAAATTATTATTGATTCATGGAGAAATTGATAACAATGTACACCCTGCTAATACCTTAAGGGTTGTGAATGCATTGATTAAAGCCAATAAGCGATTTGATATGTTGATCCTTCCAACACAAAGACACGGTTTTGGAGATATGAACGAATATTGGTTCTGGAGAACTGCAGACTACTTCTCTAAATATTTATTAGGCGATCATACAGAACGTTCTGTAGATATTGATGAGTTAAATAGAGATGTAGAGCGCAAGAAATAAAATGCGAAGATAAATTGAATCAGTTTAATTGATTCAATCAGTTAGCGATAAAAAAACGCTCCGAAATTTTGGAGCGTTTTTTTATTTTAAATAGCGTTCACATTTTTTCCAATAGCCAAAAAAGCTTGGAAAATAGCCATCAACTTGAGGAAACAGCCAGTCACGTTCTTCGCGTATGCCTTTATAATGTAGTGTTGTAGGGTGTTCTTTAAAATAGATGGTGGATTGAATATGCTGGGATAGCGATTCAAAATTACCAATGAAAATTTGAATGCCAGGAATATTGGTTGTGGCTAAGTCAATCACAAATTGCAATACTTTTTCTGTCACAGGAAATTTTTTAAAATGATTGGGCTCAATTAATAAAATTCGATTCACTATTGCATTAGCATGCCAGAGGGGATCTAGATTAAAACTATTATAAATACAAAATGGTTGATTGGGCAATACCTGATTGATATCAAAAATCTGAATTTGGTTTTTCTCTTGAATGTTTTTTAAAACAATATTGGTATCAATATCAAAATTTTGATCTAAAGGTGATGACCATTTTCCAGCATGATTTGATTTAATTTGACCAGCTACATTAAAAATAGCTGCTGTTAAATTTTCATATTCGGTATCTAAAAAACTACCCTCTTGTTTTGTATTGGTATACTTATTTATATTGTCTTGATTGGCGATGTATTTTTTACTACTGAATGTACCTGCTACCCATTGCCAACTTAAAAAATTAGCAGCAGGATCATGGTCTAGTAAATGGGCATACATCCACCTTGCGCCTTGCAACCAAGCAGCTTTAAAAATATTTGAATGCAACATGGAAAGATACATTCTTAGATGATTGTGCAAATAGCCCGAATCATACAATTGATGAATTGCATTGTCAAGCGCATGGATGCCAATACTTGCATTCTGCATAGGTAGGGGCAATTGTGCTAAAATAAC
>JBILIU010000121.1:0-3658 GCA_044368905.1 Sediminibacterium sp.
GAAGGGAAGGCCGTGGTACATCCAATCGCTGGCACATTCAAAAGATCGGGTGATGAAGCCGTAGATGCGGAAAGAACAAAAGCTTTATTGGATGATCCAAAAGAGAATGCAGAGCATGTGATGTTGGTTGACTTAGCGAGAAACGATTTAAGTAGGGTTTGTACCCAAGTGCGTGTGAAACATTTTAGACAAGTACATTATTATAGTCATGTCATTCATTTGGTGAGTGAGGTAGAAGGCAAGGTGGCCAAAGAAGCCAATCCATTTCATTTAATTGCAAAAACCTTTCCTGCAGGCACATTGAGTGGTGCACCAAAATTTAAAGCAATGCAATTGATTGACGGTATTGAACCCACTAAAAGGTCTTACTATGGAGGCTGTATAGGTTTTGTTGGTTTTAACGGCAGTTGTAATCAAGCCATCATGATTCGTACTTTCTTGAGTAGGCAAAATACATTGACTTACCAAGCTGGCGCCGGTGTGGTTGCAGCTAGTGATCCAGAAAGCGAATTACAGGAAGTGAATAATAAATTGAATGCATTAAAGACAGCCATTGTATTGGCAGAAAAAATTTAAAATAGATCCAATGAAAATATTAGTATTTGACAATTACGATTCCTTCACCTACAACTTGGTTCAAATGATCAAGGAGCAGTCGGATGCTTCTGTGGAAGTATTCAGAAACGATGAAATTCCTTTGGAAGCAGTCAAGGCCTATGATAAAATTTTATTATCACCTGGTCCTGGTATTCCATCTGAATCTGGTTTACTCATTCCTTTAATTCAGGCATACGCTGCTACTAAATCTATTTTAGGTGTTTGTTTAGGACAACAAGCCATTGCAGAAGCATTTGGTGGTAGTATAACGAATCTCTCCAAAGTGTATCATGGCATTGCAACGCCTGTTGAATTAATTGGGGCATCAAATTTATTTGAAGGACTGCCAAAAACAATTCATGTTGGTAGGTACCATAGCTGGGTAGTGAACGAAAATGATTTACCCGCCGAATTAAAAATCACTTCAAAAGATGCAGATGGGTATATCATGTCATTAGAGCATACCAGCTATGATGTAAAAGGAGTGCAATATCATCCTGAAAGTGTTTTAACACCAGAAGGGGCTAAGATCATTGGCAACTGGTTGAAAAATTAATAAAATAATGAGATGAAAAAGATATTACAATATTTATTTGAACATAAAACCTTGAGTCGAGACACTGCTAAGGAGGTCTTGGTTCAGATTGCGCAAGGTGCATACAATGAACACGAAGTGACTTCCTTTGTGACTGTGTTTTTAATGCGCAGTATTACCATTGACGAATTAATGGGCTTTAGGGACGCTTTGTTGTCCCTTGCAGTGCCGTTGAATCTAGGAATCGACAATGCAATGGATATTGTAGGTACTGGTGGAGATGGCAAAGACACATTTAATATTTCCACATTGGCATGTTTTATTGTGGCAGGCGCTGGTCAGCCTGTAGTGAAGCATGGTAATTATGGCGCTTCAAGTGTGAGTGGGTCATCCAATGTAATGGAACAACTAGGTTATGTATTTAAAAATGACGAAGCAGCATTGTCCAAAGAAGTGAAGGAAGCGGGCATTTGTTTTTTACATGCACCCTTGTTTCATCCAGCACTCAAAACTGTTGGTCCAATCCGAAGAAATATGGGACTTAGAACTTTCTTCAATATGCTCGGTCCAATTGTGAATCCAGCAAAACCAGCTTATCAATTAATTGGGGTCTATAATTTAGAAATGGCAAGGTTATACAATTATGTGATGCAATCCTTAGGAAAAGAATTTACATTGATCCATAGTTTAGATGGTTATGATGAAATTTCATTGACTTCTGATACAAAAATCATTTCCAATAAAGGGGAATTTATGATGACACCTTATCAGTTAGGCAAGCGCAAAGTATTCCCTGAAGAATTATACGGAGGCAATACAGTAGAAGCGGCTGCGGCATTGTTTAAAAAAATCATCGAAGGCAATGGAAGTTGGTCGCAAAATGCCGTGGTATTAGCCAATGCAGCCATGGCGCTTCAGTTAACAGGACAATACGAAAATTATGAAGCTGCTTTTCAGGCTGCTGTAAAGAGCTTAGAATCGGGTGCTGCCAATAATTGTTTAAAACAACTAATCAATTTACAGTAATGTCTACTAATATTCTAGCAAAGATTATCGGTCATAAAAAAATCGAAGTAGCCGAAAGGAAAACGCAAATAAGTGTTGCGCAATTAGAAGCTATGCCATTATTCAATCAAGTTGGCCACTCATTGAAATTAAATTTATTGAATTCAGACTTGACTGGCATCATTGCAGAATTCAAAAGACAGTCACCATCCAAAGGCGTGATCAATGATACTGCTTCTGTGGCTGAAGTGGCAAATGCTTACACGCAATTTGGGGCAGCAGGTATTTCGGTATTAACAGATAAGACATTTTTTGGAGGAAGTATGGATGATTTAAGTGTCGCTGTAAAAAATCCAATACCAGTGTTGAGAAAGGAATTCATTATCGATGAATTTCAATTACTAGAAGCAAAAGCCTATGGCGCTTCGGTGATCTTATTAATTGCAGCATGTTTAACACCGACTGAAACCCACTCTTTAGCTAAGTTTGCAAAAAGCCTCGGATTGGAAGTATTGTTAGAAATTCATGACGCAACCGAAATTGGTCATATATCGGATACCGTGGATTTTGTAGGTATCAATAATAGAAGTTTAAAGTCATTTGAAGTCAATATCGAACATAGCTTACAACTCAAGAATCAATTGCCTAAAAATATATTAAGTATTGCCGAAAGCGGAATTTATAGCTTGGAAACATTTTTGTTGTTAAAAAAAGAAGGCTTTGATGGCTTTTTAATGGGAGAATATTTTATGAAGCAAGCAAATCCTGCTGCTGCTTTTGAAGCATTTTTTAAATCAATTAAAACGGACAACAATGCAGTTTAAAGTATGCGGCATAACTAATATAGCACAAGCAACTGCATTGCAAGCAATGGGGGTAAACTATATTGGCTTTATATTCTATCCAAGTTCAAAGCGCTTTGTGTTAGACAAATTAAGCTTAGCTGATTTAGCTAATTTTAAACCAGTAGGTGTGAAAAAAGTAGGCGTCTTTGTGAATGAACCGTTGAATCAATTATTACAAATAGTTCAATCAGCTGGGTTAGACTTAGTACAATTACATGGAGAGGAAAGTCCTGAGTATTGTGCTGAAGTGCGTCAAAAAGTAGCAACGATTAAAGTATTTAGAGTGGGTGCTTCTGTACCTGATTTTGCGGCATATGAAGGGTCCGTTGATTATTTCTTATTTGATACGGATAGTGTGTTGTATGGAGGCACTGGGCAGCATTTTAATTGGGAATTAATCAAAGGGTCAACAATACCCAAACCATTTTTTCTAAGTGGGGGTATTGGTCCAAACGATATACAAGGGGTGCAGGTGATGGAAAAAACAAAAGCAGGAAAATCATTACTTGCTTTAGATATCAATAGTCAATTTGAATTGGCACCAGGGGCGAAAGATTTAGAAAAAATAAAAATATTTATCAATGCATTTATTTAACGAATTAACCAATTATCAGCAGCCAAGTGAGGAAGGATATTATGGCCAGTATGGTGGGGCCTATATTCCTGAAATGCTTTA
>JBILIU010000122.1:0-3628 GCA_044368905.1 Sediminibacterium sp.
TAAGGCTATCTTCGCATAGTTCCAAAGCAGATCGATCTCTTACAATAATGCCTTTAGACATTAAGAATTCGTATAATTTTCTTGCATGCGGAATTTTAACTAAAAGGAAATTGGTATCCGAAGGGAATACTTGAATCACATGCGGCATAGATGCAATCACTTGGGCTAGTGCATGGCGCATGTCAACCAACAATTTGATCATATCATTCACCTGGCCCACTTCTTCTAAAGCTTGCAATGCCAATTCTTGGGTGACTATATTGATATTATAAGGTGCTTTCACTTTGTTCATGTAGCCAATGATATCTGGACTAGCAAAACACATACCTAATCTTAAACCAGCCAACCCCCAAGCCTTACTCAAAGTTTGCAAGACCACTAAATTTGGATAATCTATCAAAGATTGAACAAATGACTTTTGTTTTGAAAAATTAATATAGGCTTCATCCACCACCACAATGCCCTCAAAATGATTTAAGATGGTTTCAATGTCAATTCTATCTAATGAGTTGCCTGTTGGATTATTGGGTGAACAAATCCAAATGATTTTAGTGTGGGCATTCACCAATTGTTCTATATGTGCAATATTCAATTGATAGTTGGATAATAAAGGTGCCTTCTGTATAGCTATATCATTGATATTTGCACTTACTTCATACATAGGATAAGTTGGAGGACAAATAATGATATTGTCTTTCCCAGGTTCGCAAAAAGATCTAAATAAAATATCGATGCATTCGTCACTACCATTTCCAATGAATATTTGATTGGCTGCAATTTGCTTTACAAAAGCCAATTTTTCTTTTAGTTTATGTTGGTAAGGATCTGGATACCTGTTGTACCATTTCGTTAAAGGTGACCCCAAACTGTTTTCATTTGCATCCAATAAAATTTTTGCATCACCAGTATATTCATCTTTTGCAGAAGAATACGGCTTCAATGTTTTTATATTCGGCCTCACTAATTTATCTAATTCAAATGCCATAGTTCACTTTTAAATCATCCTTAAAATTACATTTTTGATTCTATATCTTTCACTCTAATTGCCACCGCCTGCGCATGGGCTTCCAATTGCTCCCCAGTTGCCATTTGAATGACTGTTTGTGCTATATTTTTTAACCCCATCTCGGTCAATTGCTGGAAAGTAATCTTTTTTACAAAACTGTCTACACTCACTCCGCTATAGGCATTTGCATAGCCATTGGTCGGTAAAGTATGGTTGGTGCCACTTGCATAATCCCCCACAGATTCTGGGGAATAATTACCAATAAATACCGATCCAGCATTGATGATTTTTTCAGCTACCACCAAGGCATTGTCCACCGATAAAATAAGGTGCTCTGGGGCATAGGCATTGATCAATTGAATGGCATCTTCTCTCAATGCAACCACCATCGCTTTTGAATGACCTAATGCCTTGGTCGCAAAATTTGCTCTTGGTAATACTGCTAATTGTTGATCTAATTCAACTTGTACTTGATCTACAATATTTCTATTACTTGCTATTAATAATACTTGACTATCTGCACCGTGTTCGGCTTGTGATAATAAATCTGCGGCCACAAAAGCTGGTACCGCTGTTTCATCTGCGTAGACACAAACTTCACTTGGTCCTGCTGGCATATCTATGGCTACGCCCTGTTGTTGTATTAATTGTTTAGCTGCTGTGACATATTGATTACCTGGACCAAAGATTTTAAACACTTTTGGAACGGTTGCTGTGCCGAATGCCATAGCGGCAATGGCTTGAGCACCTCCAATAGTATAGATTTGTTGGATGCCTACCAGGCCCGCTGCATATAAAATGGCCGGATCCACTGTGCCGTCTTTTCTTGGCGGGGTGCATAAAACCACTTCTTTACATCCGGCTAATTTTGCTGGAACACCCAACATCAACACAGTCGAAAACAAAGGCGCAGTGCCACCAGGAATATAGATACCCACTTTTTCGATCCCTACAGATTTTCTCCAACACCATACACCAGGCATGGTCTCTATTTTTTCTTCTTTCTTTAATTGTGCTTGATGAAAAATCTCAATATTCACTTTGGCAGATTGGATAGCCGCTTTTAATGCAGGGGCAACCAGTGCTTCCGCAGCTTGTATTATAGCTGGATCAATGACAATTGTTTTTAATTGTACTTGATCAAATGTTTCACTTAATCTATAAAGCGCTGCATCCCCTTCCAAAGCAACAGCATCTAAAATAGATTGTACTTTGGGCAACAATTCAGTTGCATCAAAATTTGGACGCTTTAACAATGCTTCCCAGTCCTGCTTTAATGGTTCTTCAAATACTTGCATCTTATAAAATCATTTTTTCGATAGGCACTACCAAAATACCTTCGGCACCTAAAGCTTTTAATTGTTCAATTAAATTCCAAAAATCTGCTTCTTCAATCACCGTATGCACACTGCTCCAACCTTCTGTTGCCAATGGAACGATGGTAGGACTTTTCATGCCAGGCAGCACAGCAATGATTTTGTCTAGTTGCGCATTGGGCGCATTCATCAAAACATATTTATGCTTCTTTGCCTTTTTAACCGACTCAATACGGAATAATAAGCGCTCTAAAATACCACCTAATTCCGCATTAAGGTTGTTTCGTTTAACTAAAACAGCTTGTGAGTGTAAAATCGTATCCGCTTCTTTCAATCCATTCATAAATAAGGTAGACCCACTGCTTACTAGATCACAAACCACATCGGCTAGTCCAATACCAGGCGCAATTTCAACACTACCACTAATTTCATGAATTTCTGCAGTGATTTTATGTTGATCTAAATATTGTTGCACCAATACTGGATAACTAGTTGCAATTTTCTTACCAGCTAAAAATGATGGACCCGTAAACACTTCCCCTTTTTGAATGGCAAAACTCAATCTGCATTTTCCAAAACCAAGTGCATACGCCACTTCTACTTTTTTAGCTTTTTCATACACTACATTTTCTCCCACAAAACCAATATCTGCCACACCGTCTTGCACATACTGAGGGATATCGTCGTCTCTTAAAAAGAAAACCTCAATGGGGAAATTACTTGCATCCGCTTTTAATTTGTTGACACCATTGCTGATATCAATGCCGCACTCTTTTAAAAGACGCATGGAATCTTCATTTAATCTTCCTGATTTTTGAATCGCTAATTTTAATCGCATATACTATTTATAAAAATTAAAAGGGCTTACTATGTAGTAAGCCCTTTGTTTAATATTGATACATACCAACATCTACAGCTTACCTATTTGATAGCAGATGAAAATGATGGATATGGTTATTGAATAACATTGCGCAAATTTACGGCCCTTTTATAAAATCCCCAACTAAAACAGCATAAAATACCTAATTTAGACAATCAATCTACAAATAATACGAACAATCCTTATATGAAACTATCTACATCATTATCCGCCCTTTTATTATGTCTATTTATTTTTACTAGTTTGTCTGCACAAAGTCAACAAAATAAGAAAACAAATAAAGTTAGCAAAGCGGGCACAATGCAATTGGTTTGGTCCGATGAATTTAATTACACTGGATTACCTGATCCTACAAAATGGAATTATGATGTGGGCGGATGGGGATGGGGCAATAATGAATTGCAATATTATACCAAGGATTCTTTA
>JBILIU010000123.1:0-3594 GCA_044368905.1 Sediminibacterium sp.
GCTTCCATCGTTAATAAGTAAACAGTACATGCAATTAAGGTAACTGCCCAGCCTGTTAGATTGTTGATTTTTTTGAAATCCATTTTGTCCATTTTAGTAGTTGCAAACTTAACTGAAACTGAGCAAAAAGGGAAATTTGAGGCAGTTTTAAGCTTATTTTAAGATTTTAAGCTTCCCTCGCCTATTCTTAGGTAGGGTTTTTTATCTTTGTGCCCCATGAGTCAAAATCGATCTGTCGCTTTCCATACATTAGGCTGTAAGCTAAACTTTTCAGAAACTTCAACCATGTCTAGGCAACTAGAACTGGAAGGCTTCGAAAAAAAGCAGTTTACCGAGCAAGCAGATGTCTATGTAATCAATACCTGCTCGGTGACCGAAAATGCAGATAAAGAATGTCGACAATTGGTTAGAAGGGTCCAAAGATTGGCCCCAGAAAGTTTTATTGTGATTACTGGCTGCTATGCCCAATTAAAACCACAAGAAATTGCGACCATACCTGGAGTTGACTTAGTCTTAGGTGCAGCTGAGAAATTTAATTTAGTGCAGCATCTTGCCAATCTAACAAAAGGCGATGCAACCAAAATTTGCAGTTGTGATATTGATACACTAACCGGATTCCATAGTTCCTTTTCTGTGAATGATAGAACCAGGACCTTTTTAAAAGTACAAGACGGATGTGATTATAGTTGTTCATTTTGTACCATCCCAATGGCAAGAGGTAAAAGTAGAAGTGATACAGTCGCTGGTGTGGTGCAACAAGCAAAAGGTTTGGCGGAGAAAGGCGTAAAGGAAATTGTTTTGACAGGCATCAATCTTGGTGATTTTGGAAAAGGCGGCGATGGTGGCAAGCATCATGAAGAAAGTTTTTTTGAACTCATCAAAGCATTGGATAATGAAACTGCTATTGAACGTTATCGTATCTCCTCTATAGAGCCTAATTTATTAACAGATGAAATCATTTCTTGGGTGGCAGAAAGTAAAAAATTCATGCCGCATTTTCATATTCCTTTGCAAAGTGGATCAGACGCTGTTTTGAAATTAATGCAACGCAGGTACAATAGTCAGTTTTATAGAGAACGTATTGAATTGGTTAAAAAATTAATTCCACACGCCGCGATTGGCGTGGATGTCATAGTTGGTTCTCCAGGTGAAACAGAAGCTTATTTTCAAGAAAGCTTTGCTTTCATCCACAGCTTAGATATTTCATATTTGCATGTATTCACTTATTCTGAACGAGCTGCCACCAAGGCCTTAGACATCAAGCCTGTTGTGCCTATAGCAGTGCGTAACGAACGTAATAAAATTTTACGCAATATATCTTACCAGAAATTACAATATTTTACAGAAACACATAGAGGCGAGAACAGAAAAGTCTTATTTGAATCCGTGAAGAAAACAGGAGACGGAGCGATGGAAATGCTAGAAGGCTATTCTGATAATTATATTAGGGTTACCACACCATACAGAGCAGAATGGAGCAACCAAATAGTGGACTGGACTATTTAGCTAATCTAGTTAAACTAATTCATTCAATTAAAGGACGGAAACTTCTTCTAATTTAAACTCTACAATCATCATCATATTGATGCTGTCTAATCTAACATAAACAGATTTTTTATCCGCTTTTACCACTTCTCCTCTTTGTCCCATGAATAAGCCATTGTTCACTGCCACTTTTGTTTGTGGCTTAATGGTTCCCATATCTACCACTTGTATATTGGCGTAAGATAAGCCAAGGTATTTTCTGATCAATTCAATTTCATTGTCTCTAATGATGGCTGGCTTCTTTTCAAAATAAAGAAAGCGCACCACCCCCATTGTATTCAATACATTGGTATACTCTTCCTTGGTTGCTCTTACAAATACATAAGACTTAAATAAAGGCTCTTCAATGATCTTTTTTCTATCCGACCATTGGCGTTCTTTTTTTTGTGTTGGACACCAACTCTCAATACCTTTTTGTGCAAAATTAAGGTCTACTTTTTTCTCCCATTTTGGCTTTGTATACACTACATGCCACTTTCTCAACTTTTCCATGTACTCCGTTATTTTTTTACAACCGATGTTGTTTTTTTGTTCAATGCTGCTAAAATTTTACTCGACTCATTCACTTGAAAATCTTTAGCTAAATCTTTAATCCATGCTTGATATCGATCCTGTTTTGATTTATCAGGATTATTGTAAAATTTATTATAGTCCACTTTAATCGGCGCTAATTTCATTGGGGTTTTTAATTTTAAAGCTTGCTCATTTTGTTTAGACACTTCTTGAACACGCTTTTTAAAAGCTTGAAACTTATCTAATTTTAAATAAACTGGATTTTCGATTTGACTAGATACCCATTGTAAATTTTGCTTGAATTTATTTAAAGCGGTGTCGTTTTTAATTTGCGAATTGGCTGATTGTACCACCTGAGACAATGGTGCATGATTAGGCCATACCATATACCTTGCACGCTCCATTTCATCCCAACTCAATGCAGACTCATTGTCTTTTTCTCTGTACTTGAGGTACTCATATTCATCTGGCAAAATAACATCTGGAACGACTCCCTTCTTTTGTGTGGAACTTCCTGTGATTCGATAGAATTTTTGAAAAGTCAATTTAACTGCACCATATTCTGTTTGTATACCCAATGAATCCAAGGGTTTACCAAATGCTACATTTCTTTGAACAGTCCCCTTGCCATAGGTAGAGCTACTGCCTACTACAATGCCACGTTTGTAATCTTGTATAGCGCCAGCAAAAATTTCACTTGCAGATGCGCTAAACTCATTCGCCATCACCACCAATGGACCATCATATAAAATACCTGGCGTTTCGTCATATAAGGTTTGAGACCTGCCTTCTTTATTTCTGATTTGCACTACCGGACCCTTGTCAATAAATAAACCAGCCATTTGTACCACTTCGTATAAAGAGCCACCACCATTGAATCTTACATCAATGATGATACCTTTTACATTTTCCGCTTTCAATTTTTTGATTTCTGCAGCCACATCTTCAGAACATCTATGTCCATCTTCTCTTTCAAAATCGGCATAAAAATCTGGTAATAAAATATAGCCATATTTATCTTCTCCATTTTGAATTACTGCACTTCTTGCATAGCCTTCGTCCAATACAATTTTTTCTCTTATTAAACTCACCACTTTGAAAGTACCATCTGGCTTTCTAAATGTCAATCTTACTTCTGTTCCTAAATTACCTCTAATCAATTTAACTGCATCCGTTGTTTCATAACCAGATACATCCACCGGCTCATCCGCGCCTTGTGCAATTTTTACAATCACATCATTCACCAAAATCTGTCCAGACTTCCATGCTGGCCCACCTGGTTGGATACTAGCAATACGAATACCAAAATCATCCTGTGTTAATTGTGCCCCAATACCATAAATCACACCGCTCATTTGTTCTGTGAAAGAACGCTTTTCTACAGGCGCTAAATAATCTGTATGCGGATCCATTAAACCTGTAATGGCATTTAAGAATAGCTCAAATCTTTTTTCTTTTGTAAAGGTTTTTTCAAAAGATTCTAATCTTTTTTTGTAAGACTTCTTGATATAGGCTCTTGATTCTGCTTCTAATGTA
>JBILIU010000124.1:0-3590 GCA_044368905.1 Sediminibacterium sp.
ATTAAAGGCATGGTCATGGGCATTAAAAGACTTAGCAAATGCAGACCAGGAGGAGGACATGGCTATGACCCCGTTCCTTAAATAAATCTTATTGCACAAAAAAAACCGCCCCTTTTGGAGACGGTTTCAGTATGATTCATTTTTGAATTTAATTATTTCGCAGCAGCAAAACGATCTGCAATCACAGACCAATTCACTACATTCCAAAATGCAGCTAAATAATCTGCTCTTCTGTTTTGGTATTTCAAATAGTAAGCATGCTCCCAAACATCCGCGCCTAAAATTGGTGTGCCTTTTACTTCAGCTACATCCATTAATGGATTGTCTTGATTTGGTGTAGAGCTTACTTCTAATTTGCCATCTTTTACAATCAACCAAGCCCATCCGCTTCCAAAACGTGTCATACCAGCGGCAGCAAATTTTTCTTTGAATGCATCAAAGCTTCCAAAGCTAGCATCAATCGCTGTAGCTAAATCACCTGATGGATGTCCGCCTGCATTCGGCGCTAAACTATTCCAAAAGAAAGTATGGTTCCAATGACCACCACCGTTATTTCTTACAGCAGGGCTAATGCTTCCAGCAACCGCTACTAATGCTTCGATTGTTTTGCCTTCGTTAGGCGTTCCAGCAACCGCTTTATTTAAATTGTCAACATATGCTTGATGGTGTTTGCCATGGTGAATTTGCATGGTCAATGTATCAAAATGTGGTTCTAAGGCTTCGTGTGCATATGGTAATGCAGGTAATGTAAATGACATATTTTTTCTTTTTAATTTGAATGTTTGAATGTCAAAATTACAATGCTTTCGTTGAAACTAAATGCTAAAGTTAAAAATTTACTTAAATTATGTGCATTATAAAAGATAGCTACCCCTCACCCTCATGCGGAAGGAACCGAAATCGGTTTCGGGGTACTATTTTTTATATAATGAACATATAAGCAATAAACATAGCTACCCCTCACCCTCATGCGGAAGGAACCGAAATCGGTTTCGGGGTACTATGTTTATCTTAATATCCCATTACAATAAATAAAAAAAAGTTCAGAATAAAAAACATGTAAAAAGTTAGCGCTTAGCTTTAAAGAAGGATTGCATTAAGGCAGCGCATTCTTCTTGTAGGATGCCTCCTGTAAGGGTAGTGGAAGGATGAAATGGATTTTTTTCAGTCACACGACGGTAACTGTTTTTTTCGTCAAAGGCGCCAAATACAATATGGCCAATCTTGTTCCAGTACAAAGCACCCGCGCACATTAAGCAAGGCTCCAGGGTTACATAGAGTGTAGCTTCTGGCAGGTATTTAGACTGCAAGTTTTCACATGCACTAGAGATAGCTAAAATTTCGGCGTGAGCGGTAACGTCTTTTAAAAGTTGAACTTGGTTATAACCTTTTGCAATGACCTGATCGTTCATTACAATGACAGCACCTACAGGTACTTCGTCTTCATCAAAAGCCCTCTTAGCTTGTAAGAGGGCCTGACGCATAAATTGTGCATGTTTATTTTCCACTATGGATTGTAACTGTGCTTATAATTTTTGAATACGAATATTTCTGTACCAAACTTGATCGCCATGATCTTGTAAGCTGATATGTCCTGAAAATACTTTTCCAAAATCTGGTGATTCACCTTTTGAGAATTTACTTCTTCTAATTAATTCTTTCCAACTATCATCTCCTAAATGGGTGTTTACAGTTGTTACACCATTTAATTTCATGACTAAAGTTCCTTTATTCACG
Source organism: Sediminibacterium sp. (assembly GCA_044368905.1). Lineage (GTDB taxonomy): Bacteria > Bacteroidota > Bacteroidia > Chitinophagales > Chitinophagaceae > Sediminibacterium. Next base: position 1,738 of record JBILIU010000124.1, read on the forward strand.
ATGATATCTACTTGATTCCACGCTTCTGCAGGTTTAACACCAGACTCGTCGCCTACAATAAGGTCATATAAATTACCAGCTCTATGACTAATGATTTTACTATCTGGATGGCCATCGTTATCTAAGACTTGCATTTCGGGTCCAGTGTGCCAAGTGTTTTTATATTTTGATGGGTCATTTTGTACAAAAAAGATAATACCACTATTGCCATTTTTAGCAATTTTCCATTCTAATTGTAAATGAAAATTGGTAAAACTTTCGTTGGTTACAATATCACCACCACCAACAATTCTTCCATTCACTTTATTGTTAGGGTCAAACATAATAGCGCCATCTACTACTTTCCACGCTTCGCCTGCAGTTGCCTTCCCGAAAGTATGCCAGCCATTGGTTGTTTTTCCGTCAAATAAGGAAATCCATTTTTCTTGAGCCTGAACTTGATTAAAGCCAAGCACTCCAAAAGTTAATAAGGTTAAAGCAAGCAATTGTTTTTTCATAATTATTTTTTTAATAGTAAAATGTATTTAACCATAGCCTCTGCATCCTCCTCGCTCAGGTTTGCATGCGCTGTCATTGGGATAGCACCCCAGTTACCACTTCCGCCTTTGATAATTTTTCCAGCTAACATTTCGATATTGTCATCTGTATTTTCATACTTAGCAGCTACATCTTGGTAAGCAGGTCCTATACTTTTTTCAGCTACTTTATGACAAGTTAAACAGTCGCTTCCTGCAATCAATGCCAATCCTTTAGCATAATCTGGATTGTCAGATAATTTAGTTTCCGAAGTAGTGGTTGTTTCTGTTGTTTTTTCAGTTGTTGCACCACCACCACATGCAACTAATAAAAGGGCTGCTGATAGGGTGTAAAAAATTTTACGCATAGTGTATAGTTTGAAAGTAAATTGAATTGTTGATTTAAATAATTGATTTGAATCTATGATTAAATGCCTAATATTTTTTTGTTAAACGCTTCGTCGGATCCAGTGCTAGCAAAATCATCAAAAGCTTTTTGGGTTACAGGGATGATATGGTTTTGAATAAATACAGCACCTTCTGCTGCACCCACTTCTGGATGTTTTAAACAACATTCCCATTCCAATACTGCCCAGCCTTTATAATCATAAGCCGCTAACTTACTAAAGATACTTTTAAAATCTACTTGGCCATCACCAAGTGATCTAAATCTTCCTGCACGATCGATCCAGTTTTGATAACCACCGTATACCCCTTGTTTTGCACTCGGATTAAATTCGGCATCTTTTACATGAAACATTTTGATACGCTCATGGTAGGCGTCGATATAGCCTTTGTAGTCCATGCATTGCAATACCAAATGCGATGGATCAAATAATAAACAAGCACGAGGATGATTTCCTACTTTTTCTAAAAACATTTCATAAGAAACGCCATCATGCAAATCTTCTCCTGGATGAATTTCATAACATAAGTCTACGCCAGCTGCATCAAATTCATTTAAGATAGGCAACCATCTCTTGCCTAATTCTGTGAAACCCGTTTCAACTAAACCTGCGGGTCTTTGTGGCCAAGGATAGACAGTATGCCATAACAAAGCACCGCTAAAAGTGGCGTGCGCATTCAAGCCTAAATTTTGAGAAGCTTTTGCTGCATATTTTAATTGTTGCACTGCCCATTCAGTTCTTGCTTTTGGGTTGCCTCTAAATTCAACTGGGGCAAAGCCATCAAACTGCGCATCATAAGCAGGATGTACTGCTACCAGCTGTCCTTGTAAATGGGTTGATAATTCTGTGATCTCTAATCCAGCAGCATGCACGATGCCTTTGATCTCGTCGGCATAGGTTTTGCTTTCTGCGGCTTTTTTTAAATCAATGC
>JBILIU010000031.1:0-13375 GCA_044368905.1 Sediminibacterium sp.
GACAGTGGCCATATAACTATATCTTTCTGGATTGGGCGATGCCCCTAAAACCATGGTAATATTTGATTGCATAAAACAAATTTATTATTAAAAAATTAAAACTGTTTTTATTTTGTTACAATAAAAGAATGTAATTTTATAAAAATCAAAAATCCTTAAAAAAACATAAGATTATGGCAAGTAAGAAAAAAGCAACCCCAGCTAAAAAGAAAGTAGCTCCTAAGAAAGCAGTAGCTAAGAAGGCGCCTGCTAAGAAGAAAGCAGCTCCTAAAAAAGCAGTAGCTAAAAAGGCACCTGCAAAAAAGAAAGCGGCTCCAAAAAAAGCAGTAGCTAAGAAGGCGCCTGCAAAAAAGAAAGTTGTTGCTAAAAAAGCAGTAGCAAAAAAAGCACCTGCAAAAAAGAAAGCAGCTCCTAAAAAAGCAGTAGCTAAAAAGGCACCTGCAAAAAAGAAAGCGGCTCCAAAAAAAGCTGTAGCGAAGAAAGCACCTGCTAAAAAGAAAGCGGCTCCAAAAAAAGCTGTAGCGAAGAAAGCACCTGCTAAAAAAGTTGTTGCTAAAAAAGCAGTAGCAAAGAAGGCACCTGCAAAAAAGAAGACTGCTCCTAAGAAAGTTGCAGCTCCAACGGTAGCGCCTGTAGTAGCTCCTGTAGTTACACCTACACTTTTTGAAGCTCCAAGTACAGACAATAATCCAACAGCTTAATCATAATAGCTTAATATAAATCCCGCTTTATGCGGGATTTTTTATGTCAACAAAAAATAAACACCTATGCGCAAGATACTTGTATTGCTAGTTATCCCATTTTTTGGTTTTTCTCAAATTGGCTCCATTGCAGAGAAGACAAAAAATATGGAATTAAAAAAAGGATTTTATGATTTTTATTGGGACAATGCCAACGGAAAAATATATCTAGTAGTAGATAAATTAAATACCCCGTTTTTATATGTCAATTCATTGCCAGCCGGTCTAGGATCCAATGACATCGGGCTTGATAGAGGCCAATTAGGAGATTCAAGGATTGTCTACTTTAATCGAGTTGGCAAAAAATTATTCTTAACGCAGCCGAATCTAGACTATAGGGCTGTTACCAATGACAAAAGAGAACAAAAAGCAGTTGAACAATCTTTTGCGCAATCTATCTTATTTAATTTTACAATCGAAGCCGAAGATGGAAACGCTAGTGAACCATCGATGCACAAAATTTTAGTGGATGCCACCAGCTTTTTTTTAAGAGATGCACACGGTGTAGTTGACAGAATTAAGCGCGCAAGACAAGGCAGTTATACTATTAACGAAAATAGATCTGCCATCTATATTCAAAACACTAAGAATTTTGCTAAAAATGCAGAGTTCGAAGCAACTGTGACATTTGTTGGTGGCTCTGATGCGGGTAGATTGGTGCAATCTGTAACACCTTCTCCAGAAGCAATCACTGTTAGAATGCACCATAGTTTTGTAGAATTACCAGACAATAATTACAGTCCAAGAAAATATGATATTAGAAGTGGGTATGGAGGTACAAGTTATTTTGATTACAGTTCCGACATAAGTGAACCAATTCAGCGAATGGTGATCAATAGACATCGTTTAGAGAAAAAAGATCCTACTGCTGCAATCAGCGAAGCTGTTAAGCCAATCATTTATTATTTAGACAATGGCACGCCAGAACCAATTCGCTCTGCATTATTGGAAGGTGGAAGATGGTGGAACCAAGCATTTGAAGCAGCCGGTTATAAAAATGCATTTCAATTATACATCCTTCCAGACTCTGCAGATCCTATGGATATTCGTTACAATATGATCAATTGGGTGCATCGTTCTACCAGGGGATGGAGTTATGGCGCATCGGTAGTGGACCCAAGAACTGGAGAGATTATCAAAGGTCAGGTATCATTAGGCTCTTTGAGAGTGAGACAGGATTATTTAATTTTTGCTGCATTACTATCCCCTTATACAATAGGAAAGCCAGTTTCAGAAGCAATGCGTAAAGCGGCAATTCATAGATTAAGACAGCTTTCTGCGCATGAAATTGGACATACTTTAGGATTACAACATAATTATGCATCTAGCTTTAACGACAGGGCGTCTGTGATGGACTACCCGCATCCAAATGTTTTTGTAAATGAAAAAGGTGCATTAGATTTCTCTAAAATTTACACAGATGAAATTGGTCTTTGGGATAAACGTGCCATCACTTATGGTTATCAAGATTTTCCAAATGGCACCGATGAATCAAAAGCATTGAATCAATTGTTGGAAGAAAATTCAAAAAATGGATGGCAATTTATTGCAGATGCTGATGCAAGAGCAGCTGGTGGTATGCACCCGAATGCGCATTTATGGGACAATCAAGCTGATGCTGTAGATGGATTAATGCAAACTTTTGCAGTACGTACTAAAGCCATGCAGCAGTTTGGAGAAGAAGCTGTGAAAGTGGGTACCCCACTTGCTCAACTAGAAGACATGCTTGTGCCAGTCTACAATTACCATCGCTATCAATATGAAGCAGTGACAAAATTAATTGGAGGTGTGAATTATCAATACAGTGTGAGAGGCGATAAAAATCAAATTCAACCTACTATTCTTTCTAATGCTTTACAACAAAAAGCTTTGAATGCAGCTTTGTCTTGTTTAAATCCTAGTTTCTTATCAATCCCAGAAAATATTTTACAACTCATTCCACCAAGACCACCAATGTATTATGGCGTGGGCGAATTATTTACAAAAAGAACAGGATTAAGTTTTGATGCTTTGTCTCCAGCAGAAGCCTTGGTCGATTTTGAATTGTCTTTCTTATTCAACACAGAAAGAGCCAATCGTTTAGTTCAAAACAAAGCTAGAGCAGCTACTATGGGATGGGACAATGTACTAGATGCCATTTTAGATAAAACATGGTATGCACCATCAGTGTCTGGCTTAGCAGGTGCTGTTCAATTACAAACGCAACAACAAACTTTAAGCTGGCTAATTGGAATGAGTCAAAGTAGCGATGCTAATTTTGAAGTAAAAAGTATTTGTGCGAGTAGATTAAATAAGTTGAAATCAAAATTAACGAGTCTTTCAGTTAGCAACCCTGCGCTTGCAGCACATTATCAATATGCAATTAGCAGAATCAATGATCCAGAAAAGATCACCCTTCCAAAACCTGTAGTGATTCCTCCAGGTGCACCAATTGGATGTGATTTATAAAAAAAATATCATTAGAGTAAAATAAAAGAAAAGCCCCGCGAATATCGCGGGGCTTTTCTTTTATCATTAGAGTAAAAATAATAAGAATAAAAAAAAATCGAGGGCCCGTTTATGGGATCCCTCGAAAAATTAATTACACAAACATTCTTATAGGTTCTTCTAAATAGCTTTTCAAAGTTTGTAAGAAAGCTGATCCTGTTGCACCATCCACTACTCTATGGTCGCAACTTAATGTTACATTCATCACATTGCCTGGCACTATTTGACCATTCTTTACCACAGGCTCTTGTGCAATACCACCTACCGCTAGGATACAAGCGTCTGGTGGGTTAATAATAGCAGTGAATGAATCTATTCCAAACATACCTAAATTAGAAATGGTGAATGTACTTCCTTCCCAGTCTGAAGGTTGTAATTTTTTATCTTTTGCTTTTTTAGCAAACTCTTTTACGGAGACACTTATTTCATCCAAAGAAAGTCCGTCGGCAAAACGAAGTACGGGAACCAATAAACCTTCGTCAACTGCTACAGCAATACCAATATTCACATGATGGTTTTCGCGAATGACATCGCCCAACCAACTGCTATTTACTTTTGGATGTTGTTTTAAAGAAAGAGCTACAGCTTTAACAATAAAATCGTTGAAACTAATTTTAACAGGTGCAGTTTCATTCACTACAGTTCTTGCAGCAATGGTCGCATCCATGTTAATTTTCATAGTTAAGTAAAAATGCGGCGCTGTAAATAAACTTTCGCTTAATCGTCTTGCAATCGTTTTACGCATTTGAGAAACCGGCGTATCTACAAAACTTACTTGACCAACAAAATTCGTATTTCTTGGAGCAGCTGCCCTTGTAACACTTGAAGTACTGCCTGGCGTATAATTATCTAAATCTGTTCTTGTAATTCTTCCATGTTCACCTGTGCCTTTTACAAATTTTAAGTCAATGCCTTTTTCCTTCGCAATTTTTTTAGCTAAAGGTGAAGCAAAAATTCTTCCTTCATTCACTACTTGTGTAGTAGAAGGTGTCACCATATTTGTAGTTGGAGCAGAAGGTACAGAAGGTGCTTGTTGCGCAGCTGGAGCAGGTGCTAGCGATGCAGTTGCTGTAACTGATCCACCCTTGATTGCAGCAACGATTGGAGCAATGTCTAAACCTTGTTGTCCAATGATACAAAGTAAATCATTCACTAAAATCTTCTCTCCAGCCTTAGCACCTTGGTATAATAAAATGCCGTCTTTATAAGATTCCAATTCCATCGTCGCCTTATCGGTTTCGATGTCAGCTAATACTTCTCCTTTTTTAACTGAATCTCCTATTTGTTTATGCCATCCTGCGATCACCCCTTCGGTCATTGTATCACTCAATCTTGGCATCAATACTACTTCTTCCATTGCAGAAAAGTCTACAGTTGGAGCAGCAGGCGCTGCTGGAGCCGTTGCAGGCGCAACTGAAGTTTCAATTGTTTGAGTTGGAGCTGGTGCATTTGCAGCACCTGTATTTTGAGCAATCAAAGCAGTTACATCTTCACCTGCTTTTCCAAAAATGGCTAATAAATCGTTTACTTGTAATTTGCCACCACGAGGTGTGCCTATATGTAATAAAACACCATCTTGATAGCTTTCCAATTCCATGGTTGCCTTATCCGTTTCAATTTCGGCTAATAAATCACCTTTTTTTACGGTATCCCCCACATTTTTGTGCCAAGCCGCAACAACACCTTCGGTCATGGTATCACTTAAACGGGGCATTAATATTACTTCTGCCATAGGTAAAAAGCTAATTTGTAATTGAGTCGTGAAATTACGCTAAAATTGTATTTTTTCCCACGGAAATAGGCAATTTTATAGCAAATGAGGGCAAATTAAGGCAGAAAAAGTAAATACCAGATCGCTTATTGTCCTTGAGCTAAACTATATGCTTTTTTATCACCCCACATATTCAAGATTTCAATTGAACTAATCGTAAAATCTTTGGATAGCGCACTATATAAATCTAAAATATCAGATTGGGTAAGCGGACTTGCCGGGTCGGTTTCAAATCGAATACGATATTGATTCACTAGGTTGGTGAAAACAGAACCTGTTGGCCAAACCTGTGTTCCTCGATTGGAAATTGTCACTAATTTCAATTGATCTTTTTCATGCTTTATAGCAAGGGCTGCCAACTCAGTTGGTTGCAATGTGGTTTCAATAAAGAAATCTGCGCCAACAATTTTATGTGCCTCGTTTTTTGAACTTAACAACATTGGGTTTTTTGTAATAGCACTATTGGTAGGAACAAAGTCAAAATCGTTCAAGTTAGGTTTTGGGTTGTGCGATGGTTGTTTCCCAAAATTGTCAATAATCGCTTGTGCAAACACAGTCGTGTTTACAGAAGGAATTGACTTGTCTCCAAAGTCACCAGTGTGGATGCCCGACTCCAAAGTATACAATAATGCATTTTCAATCATGACTGCTTTTTCCATCATACCTAAATGACGCAACATATTCAATCCACTTAATAATAATGAAGTAGGATTTGCAATATTTTTACCTGCGATATCTGGCGCAGTGCCATGCACTGCTTCGAAAATTGAAATATGATCACCAATATTTGAAGACGGAGCAAAACCAAGTCCACCAACCAATCCAGCGCATAGGTCACTCACAATATCTCCTTGTAAATTAGTTAATACCACTACATCAAATAAGTCTGGACGACTTACCAATTTCATACACAGGTCATCTACAATCACATCATCCGCCTTTAAATTTGGATATTCTGTTGCTATTTCATAAAAAACTTCCAAGAATAAACCATCCGTTAATTTCATGATGTTGGCCTTGTGTCCACAAGTGATTCTTTTTGCACCTTTTTTCTGAGCCATTTCAAATGCATAACGAATTACTTGTTCACTTCCACCTCTTGTAATGAATCTTCTCGCAATCGCTACATCTTGTGTTAACATGTGCTCGATACCACCATAAGTGTCTTCGATATTTTCACGCACAATCGTTAAATCTATATTGATACCCGCTTTACTAAAAACGGTATCTACCCCACTTAAAGTTTGAAATTTTCTGTCGTTCGCGTAAGTGTTCCAAGTTTTTCTTGCAGTTACATTGACACTTTTAACGCCTTTGCCCTTTGGTGTTTCCATTGGCCCTTTAAATAGGATCCCTAATTGCTCAATCGCATCCTTTGCTTCTGGCGTCATCCCATTGCTAAAACCTTTATCAAATACCCATTTCCCCATGTCGACATACTGGTATTCCAATGGCAATTTTGCTGCATTGAATATGCCTATTACTGCTTCCATAATCTCTGGACCGATTCCATCACCTTTAGCTACAGCTATCTTCATTTTAGTCAGTTTTTATAGTAAAAAATGGGTTTGAAACTACAATTTGCAAACGTCTGCGCAAAGTTAGGTGAGTTCCTCCTGCTTAAAAAAAAATAGCCCTTCTTTTTGGGCATGCTGAGCAAAATATTTCCTAATTTTATAAGGCAGTATACTCTGCAAGTTACTTTTGATCAGAACGGTCATGATTTCTACCATTTCGGAGGGCATAGAAGTAAGTGTTGAAACCTTTTACCAAAAAGATTATAGCAACCCTTTGCAGCAAGATTTTATGTTTGCTTATCGCATTACGATCGAAAACCACAACTCGTTTCCTGTAAAATTACTCCGTAGATTTTGGGAGATATTTGACAGCAATGGCGAACACAGGGTGGTAGAAGGTGAAGGCGTGGTGGGCGTACAACCATTAATTATGCCTGGTAAGCAATATCAATATGTGAGTGGCTGTAATTTAAAATCCGAATTAGGTAAAATGCAAGGCTATTACAATATGGAAAATGTTGAAAACAGGGAAGCCATTCAAGTAAAAATTCCTGCATTCAAAATGATTGCGCCCGTTAAATTAAATTAAGCCGTTCAGCTTAAAGTATTTTTATCTTACTTATTAAAATATTTTTTAGGTCTAAAAATCAATATTCGTTTGATCAAATATGGTCTTTGCAGGTGTTTTCAATAATAGATTGAGCTCATTTTTAGATTTTCCTTTTTGTTGTTTCATCCAAGATTGTACAATAACATAGCCAATGTATTTACCCACGTTTCCAGGTATAGCTTCTCCAAAATAATCGTTATACGGCGCTTCATTTAAGATTGCAGCAGTTAAACTAGGATCCACAGAAAAAAGCCTATTTTGGCTTGATAAAAAAGTCCAAATATCGCCTTTATTGTCTTCGATTGCTTTTAACTGATTGCTTGTATAGCCCAATAATAGTGTATCAGAAGCAGTTGGCAAACATTGACTGAGTATATATTGACGCTTACCTATTTCAATCATTTGTTCTATCAATTGTTTTCCATTCAATGCTAAAGGATCATAGTCATTCAATATATTTTGTACGCTATTGACAACAATATATTCAGGTGCAAAATGTCGACTAATATAAGTTGGGTAGATCGTATTGATTTGTTCGGAATAATACCAGCTTGATTCCGCGCCCATATACAATTGTAGTCCAATAGCTAGTCCATCATTTGTCACCACATTCCCATAAGTTTCGAGTGGTCCAATAAAATAAATGATTTGCTTTGGTAAAGTATAGGTTGGAAAGTAAAAATGAAATCTTTTAAAAGCTGCAGTAATTTCAGGAGTCGCTTTTTTGAATGCTTGGACTTTTGTTGTGGCTTGATAAATTGGGAGATAGGCTTTATAAAATGCCAATATTTTTTTGGACTCCTTTTTTGGAGACAACATCAAAATTCGGTTAAAATAATCTTCTGAAAATTGAGGGTATTGTTGGACCAATTTGGCTAAATCAGACTCAAAATGCAAGCTGTCCATGGCAAAGAAGGCACTGTCAAATCGAATTTCAGTCAGCCTTGGGTTTGGCCCAAGCTGCGCTGGGTCCTGGGTTGGACTTGAGCATCCTGCAAGGGCAAGCCCAATCAATCCATACAATAAAACGGTTATTCGCATCCTCGAAAATACAAAAAAAGCAAGGTTATTTCTTTTAAAAACCGACCTTTGGTGCATGAAAATTTGTATCGCCCAACAGAATTATCATATTGGCAATTTCGAGGCCAACACAAAACAGATCATAGATGCTATTGAGAGCGCAAAGCAACAAGGTGCTGATTTAATTTTATTTAGCGAAATGAGTGTCTGTGGTTATCCTGCTAGAGACTTTGTGGAGTTCAATGATTTTATCAATCAATGTTATGCTAGTGTGGATGCCATTCGAAAAGTGGCAGACACCATAGGTGTGTTGATTGGCGCACCAGCGCATAATACCAATGAAAAAGGAAAGCCTTTATACAATGCTGCGTTTTTTCTTTACGATCAAAAAATACAAGCAGAGATTCATAAAACATTATTGCCTACTTATGATGTATTTGATGAGAACAGGTATTTTGAAGCAGCGAGCGAATGGAAAGTAGTTCCCTTTAAAGGTAAAAATTTGGCAATCACTATTTGTGAAGACATTTGGAATCTTGGAGACAACCCTTTGTACACCATTTGCCCGATGGATAAAATGATGCAGCAGTCCCCAGATATTTTATTGAACCTGAGCGCATCTCCATTTGATTATACACATGACGAAGATCGTAAAGCCACCATTAAATCCAATGTGGTAAAATACAAGAAGCCTTTGTTCTATTGCAACGCCATTGGAAGTCAAACAGAAATTATATTTGATGGCGCTTCTTTAGTTTTTGATAAGGATGCTAATTTATGTGGTGCCTTACCAATGTTTGAATCTGCTATGCAAATTTTTGAATGTAATGATGACGGAACCATCAATGCCCCAATTCTTGAACCGGCAGCTTCTGTTCCAAGTAAGGAATTGAATCCTGCAACACTAATACCTGCATTAAATATTGACCAAGTGTATAAAGCGCTTGTCTTAGGCGTGAAGGATTATTTTAATAAGATGGGTTTTAAAAAAGCAATTATAGGATCTTCTGGTGGTATTGACTCTGCTGTAACCCTTGCCATTGCTTGCGAAGCACTGGGTAAAGAAAATGTATACGCCATTTTAATGCCTTCGCCTTACTCCACTCCGCATTCTGTAGATGATGCTGTTGCGTTAAGTAAAAACTTAGGCAATCCTTACGATACCCTTCCTATTAAAGAGGTGTATGAAAGTTTTTTACATACATTGAAGCCTATTTTTAAAGACCTGCCTTTCTCATTAGCCGAAGAGAATATCCAAAGCAGATCGAGAGGGAATCTACTCATGGCCATTGCAAATAAATTCGGCTATGTATTATTGAACACTTCTAATAAAAGTGAATTGGCAACAGGTTATGGCACATTGTATGGTGATATGGCAGGAGGATTGGGTGTATTAGGAGATTGTTATAAATTACAAGTGTACGAATTGGCCAACTTTATTAATGCTACAAAAGAAATCATCCCAACAAATATTATCGAAAAAGCGCCAAGCGCAGAACTAAGACCAGATCAAAAAGACAGCGATAGTTTACCAGACTATGTGATATTGGATCAAATATTATATCAATACATTGAAAAACGTGCGGACCCTGCAACCATTAAAGCGCTTGGATTTGACGCGGCATTGGTAGATCGTACCTTAAAAATGGTGAATACCAATGAGTATAAACGCAATCAATTTTGTCCTATTATTCGAATATCGCCAAAAGCATTCGGCGTGGGAAGAAGAATGCCTATTGTTGGAAAATATTTAAATTAGCGTATGAAAAACAAAACGATGATTTGCTTAGCCAGTGTTTTACTTTTTTTAAGCTTAAACACTGTTGCACAAAAAACAGCACCCATTTTACCAGGTGCTTATCAAACTGCAGCATACCTGCCACTTTTAAAAAATAAAAGAGTGGGCTTGTTTACCAACCACACTGCTACTGTAGGCAAAAAACATTTGATAGATACTTTACTTGCAAGTGGGATTCAAATACAAAAAGTATTTACACCTGAGCATGGACTTAGAGGCACTGCGGATGCAGGTGAAAAAACAAAGGATGGTATAGATGAAGCAACTGGCGTGAAAATTGTTTCGCTCTATGGAAAAAAATATGGCCCTAGCGAAGCAGACCTTGCAGATGTAGATGTCTTACTATTTGATATTCAAGATGTAGGTACACGTTTTTACACCTATATCTCTTCCTTACAATACTATATGGAAGCGGCATGGGCAAATAATAAGTCTTTGGTTATCTTAGATCGCCCTAATCCAAATGGACATTATGTAGATGGACCAGTTTTAGAAAAACCCTTTAGTAGTTTTGTTGGCAAAAAGCCGATCCCTACTGTATATGGTATGACCATTGGTGAATATGCAAAAATGTTGGTGGGTGAAAAATGGTTGACTGCACCAGCAGATAGCAATATCAATAAAGCAGGAAGTCCGCTTCAATTCACTGTGATTGCTTGTAAGAATTACGACCACAAATCTATGTATACTTTCAATATCGCGCCATCACCAAATTTACCAGACATGAATGCCATCTATTGGTATCCAACAACTTGTTTGATTGAAGGATCTGTGATGAGTGAAGGACGCGGCACTGCACACGCATTTGCGCATATTGGTCATCCAAGTATCAAAGGCAAAAATTTTAGTTTTATTCCTGGACCAAGAACGGGTGCGATGAGTTCTAAATTGTATGGACAAACTTGTTATGGATGGGATTTAAGCAAGCAACAAGCACCAAATAAGATTGATTTAGATTTGATCATCGAGATGTACCAGGCTTTCCCAGTAAAAGATAGTTTTTTTATTGAGCCTAAATCAAAATTAGCCACCGACTACTTCTTTAATAAATTAGCTGGTAACGCTACTTTGATGGAGCAATTAAAATCAGGTCAATCGGCTGCAACCATTAGAGCTAGCTGGCAACCTGGTTTAACTGCATTCAAGCAAATGCGTAAAAAATATTTATTGTATACAGATTTTGAATAGCTAAAAAAAGGTCCCGAAATATCGGGACCTTTTTTTATGCAATCAATTGAATGATTTATTCAATTACAGATTCAATTATCCACCAATGATTGGAATGGCTAATTGATGTACCGCATCATTTAATTTCTTAACACCTGTTTTCTTAAGCGTCTCAAGCTTATTAAATTCCGCGTCTACTTGGCCTTTTAATAACTCATACACCCCTTGCACTTGTTGTGTTGGTGCGGTGTACCCAGATGCTGCTGATTCAAATACACCAGCAATTTTATCGTCTAAGCGAATAGGGAAATTCAACACGTCCTGCCCGCTCTTTGCTTTTGTTTGATGCAAAGCTTCTTCAATTGAAGTTAAACTCGTTAAGACTTCTTTTGCTTGTTTTTGGAATGCAGAATCTTTTGTCTTCTTCTGTAACATACCAATCTGTGCGCGTAATTCTTTGATGCCCTTTAGGTTTTTCATGATCTCGCTAAATGTACCAGCAACCTTTAATAAGAATTGTTCCTGTGCTTTCAAATCTGCATCAGATACTTTATAATTTGGATCGGCCACAATTGTAAATGGCATTTCGCTCACTGTCTTATCTATTGTCACTTTCGCCGTGTACTTACCCGGAGCAGCCAATACTGGGCTTGTTGAACCATTCCAAAGAATCAAGCCAGGCTCTGGTTTTTCTGCTTCTTTATGGTACATATTCCAAACATAAGATTGTAATCCTGATTCGCTACTTGGTCCACCTGGTTCAGAATGATTAATTGTTTTAATCACTTTCTTTTGGTCATCTAAAATACTAATCATGACTCTAGTAGAATCAGATTCGGATCCATATGCTTTCCAGTATTTGATCACCACGCCTTTAGCAGGGTTCGTTCCTACATTTGCTGGCATACTTACTGTTGCGCCACGTCCTCTTCTGCCACCCATTTGTGGGGGTACGCGATAAGTATTGGCAATTGGAAATACTTGACTTGCTGTAGGAGCAGGTTGGAAATTTTCAACAAATGACAAGTCATCTAAAATATAAATACTTCTTCCTTGTGTTCCCACAATTAAGTTATGGTCCTTTATCAATAAATCAGTGATAGGCGTGACTGGAAGATCTAATTGAAAACGCTCCCAAGATGCACCATCATTAATTGATACATACAATCCATATTCTGTACCTGCAAATAAAACACCTGCTTTTCTTGGACTTGCAACAATCGCTCTTGTAAAGTGCATTGGATCTATTCCGTTGGTGATTTTAGTCCATGTAGCACCATAGTCTGTTGTCTTGTAGATATAAGGCGCAAAGTCATCTAATTTATACCTTGTTCCTGCAAAATAAGCAGTTCCTTTTCTGATTGGATCTACTTCTACTCTATTCCACATGATCCATTTAGGTGCGTCTTTTGGTGTTACATTCGTCCATGTTTTACCACCATCTTTGCTCACATTAATCAAGCCATCATCACTACCTGTCCATAATAAATCCTTTTCAACCGGAGATTCTGCCGCAGTGAAAATCGTACAATAATATTCTACACTGGTATTGTCTTGTGTAATTGGTCCACCAGAACTTTTTTGTTTTGTCTTATCATCCGTCGTTAAATCTGGAGATAACATATTCCAGCTTGCACCTTCATTTTCTGAAGAAAATAAATGGTTACCTGCAGTGTATAATTTTTTAGGATTATGTGGCGAGAAGAAGATTGGATGATTCCATTGGAAACGATACTTCATCACTTCTGCGCCTGCACCCATTGGATTATCTGGCCACACATTGATCACTCTATTCTCGCCCGTTTTATGATCATATCTTGTAATCAATCCACCATATGATCCACCATACACGATATCACTATTCAATGGATCAGCAACAATATAGCCACTCTCACCACCTGCAGTCACATCAAAATCGTTTTCTCCAATGAATGCGCCATAAGTACTTGACTTAATTCTGAAGGCAGAATTATCTTGTTGTGCAGCTAAGATTCGGTAAGGGAAACTATTATCCGTACTCAAACGATATACTTGCACAGTTGGTTGATTCATCATCGTACTCCAGTTTCTACCGGCATCCATACTCACTTGCGCACCACCGTCGTCAGAAACAATCATTCTTTTGCCATTCTTAGGGTCAATCCATAAATCATGGTGATCGCCATGAGGTGTTCTTAAAGAAGTAAAGCTTTTACCGCCATCAGAAGACACCATAAAGTTCACGTTAGGACAGTATACTTTATTTTCATCTGCTGGATCTACAAA
>JBILIU010000032.1:0-13361 GCA_044368905.1 Sediminibacterium sp.
AATCTTTTTGTTGCACCAACACCAATAATGGATCCAGTGATCGTATGTGTTGTTGAAACCGGGATACCCATCTGTCCTGTGAAGAATAAGGTAAATGCACCAGCTGTTTCAGCAGCAACACCTTCGAGAGGAGTCACTTTAGTGATTTTAGAACCCATTGTTTTAACAATTTTCCATCCACCACTCATGGTACCCATACCAATAGCCAAATAACACGCTACCGGAACCCAATTTGGGAGCGATGCAAAATCTTGTATCGAACCACTTGCAATTAACGCCGCTCCAATAATACCCATTACTTTTTGTGCATCATTACCGCCGTGACCAATACTAAATGCAGCAGAACTAAATAACTGTAATTTTTTAAACATATTACCTACTGATAGTGCTGTAGGTGTTTTGATTTTCTCAACATATAAATAAATCAAAATAAAAATCAGTGCAGCACCAAAAATACCATTTACAATCATCGTATTATCTGCCTTATCAATCTCATCAGCAAAAGTTTTCTCGATATTAAATCCAGTCAGTTTGGCTTTAACTTTATCTAAGTTTTTTGCCTGAATAGGATAAATCTGATTGATAAGCGTAACGGTAGAATCCATTGTAATGGTTCCAGCTAAAAATAATTTTACGGGTGCTTTATATTCTTCTGTAATAACCTTCGCCTTATCATATTCTTTTTTCGCCGAATCATTTTCTGGCGCTTTGGCTTCTAATACTAAAAAGTCGTTCGCGTTTCTTACCGCATCTTTTAGTTTACTGACTGCAATTTGATCCAACCAGCCACTGTCTTTAGCAACTTTTCCAATATAGCTTGCACTAGTATTATCAAAATTTTCGATGAATGGGTGTATTGAATTAAAACTTGCAGTGGCTTTTGCTAATTTCTCTTCTGTTAGCTTTAATTTTTCTGATAGAACCTTATCCCCTTCTCCATATCTTGCATTATCTTGTATATCAGACTTCAATGCAGCTACTTCAGTCTTATATTTATCAATACCATAAAACTTTTGTGCATTCTCGTTCATTTTACTATTCTCAAAATAGTCAAACAAAAAAGCGGTCAATAAAGTAGTGACTACAATGATGGCTATACGGTACCAAATATTACGCATAATAGTCACAACAGTGATATACATAGAAGTAACAATACCAATCAATGGCGCCAAGAAGATAAATAAGACAGTTTTAATAATTGTGTCTGCATCTACAATCTTTGCCCAAGAAAAATTCATTCCTTTTATAGAAAGGGCATGTGCAATAGCTGCTCCTGCAAATCCGCCAATTAATGTATGAGAAGAGGAAGAAGGAATACCATACCACCAAGTTAGTAAGTTCCAAAAAATAGCTGCTAATAAACCAGAAAAAATCACAGGAAGCGTAATGAACTCTTTATAAACTGTTTTACTAATAGAGTTGGCAACTGCATGGTCTTTAAAAATCCAAAATGCGACTGTATTGAATAAAGCAGCCCAAAGTACCGCCTGAAATGGCGTCAATACTTTTGTTGATACCACCGTTGCGATGGAGTTGGCCGCATCATGAAAGCCATTGATATAATCAAATATAAGCGCAAGCGCTATGATAACAATTAGTAATGTCATTGTAAATTAAATTAAGCGTACTTGATGATAATAGACTCAACCACATTAGCGACATCTTCTATTTTGTCGGTTGCGATTTCAAGTACTTGGTAGATCTCTCTCTTTTTAATTACTTCTTTAAAATCATTTTCTTGCTCAAATAATTTTTCAATACTCATGTCAAAAATATCATCTGCCTGATTTTCAATACTATTGATTTTGATCATTGCATCTGTCATCTCCTTGATATTCTTCATATTGCGTAAACCTAGAACAACTTTCTTAGTCTCTTGTGTTCCTTGTAAAACCAATTCTGCTAGTTTATGAATACCTGTGTCGTTTGGATTAACCTTATAAAAATTAATTTTTTTAGCAGAAGCATAAATATAATCGGCGATATCATCTAAGGATGTTGCCAAGTAGTGAATATCTTCCCTGTCGAATGGGGTAATGAAGTTTCTACCTAATTCTGTAAAAATACTATGAGTTAGATCATCGTTCTTATGTTCTAAATTCTCTATTTGGGCTAAAATATTGGCTCTTACATCCACATCAGGTTCGTTGACCATTTCTTTCAATTTGATACCCATTTCGTTTACGTGTTCAGCTACTTCTTCAAAAAGTTGAAAGAAAACCCTGTCTTTTGGAAGGAAAATCTTCATGATTGAGTTAAAATCCATAAAATAAAATTTGATAATGTGTGAGTTTGTAAATTTCCTTCAAATTCCGCTATACAAGGACATGCCTATATTACGAAATTGTTAACAAAGGGAGGCATTCAAGGGAGGAGGAAGAGATTCCAATATGGAAATTGGTCTAATAGTTGGCAAAAATAAAAAGGGGAGCTGGTTGCCCGGCTCCCCTGTAAAATCCATAGCTTTCCCCCAAAAGCTGTATCAAAAATCATATAATTGGAGTAAATTAAAAACGATTAGGTAAATAATTGAGTGAGGTAATAGGTTATTTCTTATTTTTATATAGAATTTAGTTATATACAATAAGTAAATTTCCTATTAAATAAATGATTTTCAATGTTTTATAAAAATTTAAAATTAATTGCTTTTTTAGCGTTTTTACTACAAATTAATTCAATTTCTGCACAATTTGTGCCATGTGAAAGGTCCTATACCGTTTTTTATAACCCATTATTGCAAAAAATGGTGGGTTTAAGTGATTTTAATGGTAAAGTAATACTAGGTAAAAGTTCAGATATCTTACCACTTAACGGTACAAGTTTTGCTCCCAATAGACAGGAATTGATCAAGCATAATGGTAAAATGTACCTTTTTTTAGCTCAAACAGGCTTTATTTATCAGATGTCCGAGCCCCTAGGCGATAGTGTGGTATTTAGCAAAATAGATAATACGATTAATATAAACTACAATATTAGTTGTACCAACTTCATTTATAAAGACCAAATCTATAATTACGGGGGATATGGATTCTGGAACAAATATGGGCATGTAAGAAAATACAATAAAACAGATAAGGAATGGGATATCCAGCCAACCAATATCGAAGTATTCTCTGCCGATTACTATGATTGGTTTTCGTCCACAGAAGGCAGATTGTATGTGCCTTTTCAAAAAATGGAAAACAAAGGAGTTAAAGATCCAAAATTTAAGGATGGTGGGTTTGAATATTCAAGTTACTATTTAGATATTCAAACTTTTGATTGGATTAAACTTGGAAAACTCTCTAATGAATTAATTAAGTTAATTGATAAAAAGAGTAATTATGGTAATATCCCACATGATAACGGCAGATTTTTTATCATCAATGATGAAGCGTATTTGTTTGATTATTTTCATAATAAAATTTACAAGTCAAAAAAAGCCGATCTGAATCAATTTTTTATTCGCAATTCAAGCGATGTAACTATATTTTTTTATAAAGGAACCTATTATAAATATCAACCAGGACTTCAGAATTTTGTCACCTGGGAGATTCGTTCAAATGATTTACAATTATTGGATTTTCCAATTTGGGGAAACGACTATACGAACTTAATTTTTGTTTTAGCGATATGCCTTGTGATCATTATGATTCTTTTGTTCATATCGTTATTTAAACAAAGTGTAAAAAAGAAAATAGAAAATGCGCAATTAAAAGTGTTAAAAACTAAAACAATGAACCAGGCTTTTACTGAAACCGAAATAAGCCTGATTCAATTATTGATCAAAGCAAATGGCACTAAACAAAATGTAGAAATTGCTGAAATCAACCGTGTATTGGGTATTAAAGATAAAAATGTAGGATTGCAGAAAAAAGTAAGAAGCGATGTCATTAATGCCATCAATGATAAATATATATTTATTACACAGGGCGAAAATAATTTAATTGCCAGCGTTCGTAAAGAAGACGATAAAAGATTCTATGAATATTTTATTGTTCCTACAGAAGTGAAGGCGGCGCAAAAACTTATTGAAAAAAATTAAGTTCTAGGCATATCTTTTAAAAGGATGAAGCATTGGATTCATCCTTTTTTGTTTAAAGTTTTCCCAATGAAGGTGTTGTAAAAATCATCAAATTTAGTTACTTGAACTAACGCAGTTTCATTATGTCATCTGAATGTCAAATTATGCGCATTGGGATGCAATTATTAGCGATGGCCAAGATAGGACTGGCAAGGAAGTTTGACCTTTGCATCCTGAATGAAAAAATTAAATCGTCTTATCCTATTTTTTGGGCTTCTACAAACTGCAAATCTATCTGCACAAGGCCGTTTTGTAAAAGACACATTAGATGCTAGTGGAGACAGTGTGGTGGTTACTGCTACAAGAACAGAGCGAAAATTAAGCAATCTTACGGTGCCTGTTACCATCATTAATGCAAAAACGATCCAACAAAATGGGTCATTGCGTTTGACGGATATCTTAAAAGAACAAACAGGCATCAACTTGACTAGCGGTTTTGGTGCAGGCATACAATTACAAGGATTAAACCCAGACTATACCATCATTTTAATCAATGGAGAACCCTTGGTTGGACGCACTGCTGGGGTATTGGATTTGAATAGAATTGCATTAGGGAATATTAAAAAAATTGAAATTGTAAAAGGACCCTCTTCTAGTCTTTATGGAAGTGAAGCAATGGCTGGTGTAATTAATATAATTACAGATGCAAGCATGGGATCGCCGCTGACAATAGGACTCAGATACGGCACTTACAACACAGTAGACGCCAATCTTGAAACGAAGTTGCAAACTAAAAACTTTCAATACCAAGGTTTTATCAATAGCTATAATACAGACGGGTACAGTATTCGTCCTAACAGCAATAGCCGAGTTAGAACACCTATTGATCGATATTCAACAACCCAACAAATTAAATGGGAACTATCTAGCAAAACCAATTTTGTATTGAACACGCGTTATACAAATGAGCAAATACAAAATGAAATTGCGGTAGCGAATAACGGGGTCACAATTTATTCGATTGGCAAGGAAAAAATTAAAGATCTAAATGCATCAGCTAGTTTAAACCATCGTTTTTCTAAAACTTTAAAAACGAGTGTAAGAACTTATACAACCACTTATGATGCTGTTCAAAATTTACTAACCATTAATGGACTGCCTTATAGAGATGTCTTAAATCATAATTTTAAACGAATTGAAAACCAGACCGATTGGGATCTTCGCAAAAATTTACAAGCGGTCTTTGGTGTTGGAGCAGTTTGGGAAGGCGTGAAAAGTAGTCGTTATGATAGTGAAAAAATAAGAAAACAAAACGATATTCAATACGCATTTACACAATGGGAATGGAAGGCATCTGAAAAATTGACTTTGATTGGAGGAGTTAGATTTGATCAAAATACGCAGTTTGCTTCTGCTTATAGTCCTAAGCTTTCCATGTTGTACAAGTTGAATCCACAACATCAGTTTAGATTCAGCGTTGGTCAGGGTTTTAAAGCGCCAGATTTTAGACAATTATTTTTAGACTTTACCAATGCAGCTGCGGGCAGTTATAGTGTATTTGGTGCTGCACAAGCTCAACAAGTGATAGCCAAATTAGATGCACTTGGACAAATTGGAAATTTATTTCCTAATTACAATTTATTAAAAGCACTCAAGCCTGAATATTCGAATGGTATGCACTTTACATGGGATTGGAAAATCAATTCAAGTTCTGCAATGTCCGTTCAGTTATTCAGAAATGACATTAAAAATTTAATTGAATCACAACAAGTAGGAACCTATATCTCAGGCGCTCAAATTTATAGTTATCTAAATATTGGACGTGCATTCACAACAGGTTTTGAGGTAGAAGGACAACATCAATTCAATGCAAATTGGTCGATCAATGGGGGCTATCAGTATTTGCGCACCGGGGATAAAGATCAGATTTCAGATATTAGATCTGGTACAGTCTACACAAAAAATAACCAAGGCTATAGTCGGCTCATGAAGTTGAACGAGTATGTTGGCCTACCAAATACAAGTACACATAAACTACAAGTAAAATTAAATTATAATTCCCCTAAGGGTTATTACTTGAATGTAAGAGCCATTTATAGAAGCAGATGGGCCGTGAATAACAATAACGGCAATGAAGTTTTTGATAATGGTGATGTATTTGCTAGTGGCTATGTTGCTTTCAACAGTGCTGCTGGCAAATCATTCAAAAATGGGATAAGTATACAATTAGGGATAGATAATATTTCTAATTATATCGATCCTGCTAACCTGCCTAATTTGCCAGGAAGAACATTTTATACCAGTTTTAAATATCAATTACAGAAAAATAAATAAAAAATAAAACAATAAACCATGAAAATGAATCTAAGAAAAATCGCGATGGGATTAGGATTGAGTATTGCTTTAGTTGCTTGTAGCAAAGACGAAGAGACAATTGTTGTTCCAGTGAGTGCCATTACAGTGAAAGATCTTGCTGCAGATACTGTAACTGGTTTAGGTGTTGATGGCAGACCGCAAAGTGCTGGCACCACAACCTATTATAGTCTTGCAGACAATAAAGTGATTGCTTCTACAGATGCCGCATCTACTAAATGGGATATTGCTTTTTCATCGACAAAAATTTTAATCAATGGAGGTACAAGTGGACCGGGTATTGGTGGCGCATTTGTTTATGTAGGCCTATTTGATGCACTAAAAACTATACCGGCAGACTCAAATTTTGCAACAGACAATACCAACGCAGCTTCTTTTGCAATTCCATTGGGAAGCGGAAGAGCTTGGTATACCTATGATGGATTGACGACACTTGTTAGTCCAATTGCGGGTCGTGTATTAGTCATCAGAACTGCAACTGGGAAGTTTGCAAAAATTGAAATTGTAAGCTATTATAAAGGAGGTGTGACTTTACCAGCTTCAGCATCGGTGAATGACAAATTATTCAAGCAACGTTATTACACATTTAGATACGCTTATCAACCAAATGGTTCTAAGACGTTTTAGCTTTAAAACTCCAAGTGATCAAAAACTCCGCAACGGTTTCGTCTGCGGAGTTTTTTCCTTTAGACATACTTACAATCGTCTTTCCTTCTCCTGTTTCGATAGATTCATTGATAGCTGCTTGGATCAATGCGCCATCCTCACAACTAAACAATATGGTGCCGGTTGCTTTTTTTATAAAGTTCACTTCCATCTTTACCACTAGCATACTAATCTTTGGATTGCGCTTGTAGACCTGTCCAAATGCCAACATACCCGAACACATTTCTGCAGCCATTGCTTCTACTGCGAAATAGATAGATTTAAAAGGGTTTTGACTGAACCAAGAATATTTAATTTTTACAGTGCAAGTAGTTGCATCAAAATGCGCAATCCTGAGTCCAGCAAAAAATGCAGCTGGCAGTTTTTGAAATAAAAAAAATCTAAACGAAATAGGGTTGCTAATTAAGGCACTAAATTGTTTGAAATTTGGGTTCATATCCGCTGAATTATCCTTAAATATAATAGATAAACCTTAATTTAGATCACTAAACCCTGCATTATGAATCAAGGATTACAAACCTATGACTACATTGTTTTTGTATTGTATTTTATATTGATCTCTTCTTATGGAATTTGGATCTATCGAAAAAAGAATTCCAACACTACCAATACCAAAGACTTTTTTTTAGCCGAAGGTCAATTGACTTGGTGGGCCATTGGTGCAAGTTTAATTGCATCTAATATTTCTGCAGAGCAGTTTATTGGCATGAGTGGAAACGGCTTTAGACTTGGACTTGCTATCTCTGTATATGAATGGTTGGCCGCGGTTGCCTTGGTGGTGGTGGCAATCTTTTTTATGCCGGTCTATTTAAAGAACAAGATTTATACCATGCCTCAGTTTTTAAAAACGAGGTACAATGAAACAGTCGCTATGATCATGGCGATCTTTTGGCTATTCTTGTACATCTTTGTCAACCTTACATCTATCTTATACTTAGGAGCCATCGCAATCAACAACTTATCAGGAGGCACACATTTTCATTTGATTATGATTGGCCTAGCCGTCTTTGCATTGTTCATCACATTGGGTGGGATGAAAGTAATTGGGTATACGGATGTGTTTCAGGTATTGGTTTTAACAGTGGGCGGTTTAATCACCTCTTATATTGCATTGACGGTTGTCAGCGAACAATTTGGTATGGGCAAGAATATGGTTGCAGGTTTTCAACATTTGATGCAAGCGGCACCAGATCATTTTAAAATGATATTTGATAAACCAGGACCAGGTGCTACACAAAAAGAAATCGAAGACTATTCAAGTTTACCTGGTATGGCGATGATGGTTGCAGGTATCTGGGTAGCACATTTAAATTATTGGGGATGTAATCAGTATATCACACAAAGAGCATTGGGTGCAGATTTAAAAACTGCAAGAACAGGAATTTTATTTGCTGCTTTTTTAAAATTGATGATGCCAATACTAGTGGTGGTTCCAGGTATCGCTGCCTATGTATTGTATCAAAATGGTGGACTACAAACACAGATGATGACAAATGGTGTGTTGAATCAAGACAATGCTTACAGTGCAGTCGTAGGATTTTTGCCAGTGGGCTTAAAAGGCTTATCTATGGCGGCTTTGACGGCAGCTATTGTGGCATCATTGGCTGGTAAAGCAAATAGTATTTCGACCATTTATTCTTTAGATATTTATAAAAAGTATATTAACAAGGATGCTTCGGATAAAAAAATTGTCACAACAGGCAGGGTGATCATTGTACTTTCATTATTGATTGCAATTATCATCAACTGGAAAGATACTTTAGGTATTGGTGGCAAAGGTGGATTTGAATTTATCCAAAAATATACGGGTTATATTTCTCCAGCGATCTTCCCAGTTTTCTTATTAGGTTTCTTTTGGAAAAAAGCCACTTCGAAAGCAGCGATCACAGGGATCTTTTTAGGGGTAGTCCTTTCTATTGTGTTTGATAAATTCTTACCTGGTTGGATGGGTAACGATACTTTATTATATACAGCGTATCCAACTG
Organism: Sediminibacterium sp.; assembly: GCA_044368905.1. Classification (GTDB taxonomy): domain Bacteria; phylum Bacteroidota; class Bacteroidia; order Chitinophagales; family Chitinophagaceae; genus Sediminibacterium. The sequence continues at coordinate 9,028 of JBILIU010000032.1, forward strand.
CATCGGGTAGTTTTGAAATTCCTTATTTAATACAAATGGGCTGGGTATTTTGCTTCACCACTTTAGCTATTATAATTGTAAGCTTGTTGGATGTGAAAGGACAAAAACATGAAAATGAGATTACCGAAGACCAGGGACAATTTAAATTATCCAACGCGCATTTAGCGATGGCGATGCTTGTCTTAGGTGTGGTGATTGCTTTGTATATCAAGTTCTGGTAATTATAGTAGAAGCAGTTACTTACTGGGTTACTTAAGCCTATTTATAATAGTTGCATACTATAATGTCCTAAGGTCGTAAAAAGGGCACAACGAATCAGTACGCCCAAACTACACCAAAACACCATTTTATTGGTGGGTACATTAAATCCAACACCAATACCGATACTAATGGGGGCACCTACTGTCATTGTACCTAATAAGCCAAGTCCAATGACGCCATATTTTTCCCAAATTTTCAATACAAATCCAGGCTCCTTTTTTGTTTTCTCAACTTTATTTTTTCTGAAGCGATTGACTACTAATTTTATTTTATCACCCAGATAAGCGGCCGCAAAAACACCTAATAATCCCCCACTAAGACTTGACAAAAAAATAACAATTGGGGAGAGTCCAAAAGCAAATCCAGCAGGGATAGCGGCGTAAATTTCAAAAGTGGCAAGACCAGCTACTGTGAGGATTTTATAAATCATTTTTGGTATTTAGAATCGTAAAGCTAACAATAATTAGGGTCTATTTCTGAATTCATTTATTAAATAAAACTTAACTTTAAGCTACCACAAAACCTCATGTATGGAACGTAGACAACTCTTAAAACAATCTGCTTTTGCAATTGCTGCATTTTCCTTTTCTCGTGAACTTTTTGCAAATGCACCAAATACTTCATTGGATTTTAATCCAGCTGCTTTGAATAGTTCGAATATGCTAAGTAGTATGATTCGTTTAGGCTCAAATGAAAATCCCCATGGACCATCTACATTAGCGAAACAAGCAATGATAGATGCAGTTGGTATTTCTAATCGCTACCAATGGGATATGAATGCGCAATTAAAAACAGCAATTGCAGAAATGACTGGTCATACAAAAGACCATGTTGCTTTAGGCGCGGGGTCTTCTGAATTATTAGGCGTGGTTTCATTATGGGCAGCATATAAGAAGGGGAATGTGGTGGCATCTGAACCAACATTTAAATTATGGATGCCTGCGGCAAGACGCATGGGATTGCCAACCAAATTGGTTCCGTTGACGGAAACAAAGCACAACGATTTAGATGGACTTATGAATGCCATGGATCAAGAAACAAAGATGGTTTATTTATGTAATCCAAATAATCCAACTGGGACAGTGAGTCCAACAAGTGCATTAGAAAACTTTATTAAAAAAGTAGCTAGCACGACCATTGTATTATTAGATGAAGCCTATACAGATTATTATGATTCCCCATCTATGTCTAAAATGATAGATGCCTATCCAAACCTAGTGATTGCTAAAACTTTTTCAAAAACTTTTGGAATGGCAGGTGCAAGAGTTGGATATGTATTAGCGCATCCAAATACCATCAAGCAATTGAATGAATTTCAAGCTTGGGCAAACGCTGGCCCATCGGCAGTGTCCATGCAAGGCGCGTTGGCAGCCATCAAAGACAAGGCCTTTGTAACTTATTGTAAACAAGAAAATATAAAAGCAAAAGAGATCTTGTATCAAGGCTTTGATGCATTAGGCATCAAGCATATTAAGTCATTTACAAGTTTTGTTTATTTTGATACGGCAACGTATAAAAAAGATATACCAGCATTGTTATTAGCCAATCAAATTACTGGTGCAAGGTCCTTTGAACAAAATAGTACCTGGTTAAGGATCAGTATTGGCACCGTAGCCGAAATGGAAAAAGTAGTCGCTGTATTGAAACAGGGTCTAGACTATACTTTTTTTGGAGGCAATGCAAATGCAGTCGCTTGATGCTCAAACTGTCCATTGTGTGCTCCATCGCAAAAAGGTTTGTTTTTACTTAAACCACATCTGCATAAACCTAATACATTTCTGCCAGCTAAATCGTATGCGTTCCCTTCTCTATCTACAATGGTGAATTCGCCTTCTATTTTCAATGATCCGTTATTGTTAACTGTAATTTTAGTTGACATGCTTTTTATTTTAAGAATTTAAAGGTATTGAATTTTTACTTCAGTTCAATCAGGGCGGCTTGTAAAGGGTAGGATATTTTTAAACCAATTTTATTTGCTGCTTGAACTTCGGATTTTATTTTTACTTCACAGCCATCACAAGGTTTTAAATGCGTTACAAATACTGGCGTATTCTTAAGATTGCCGTTAGATAATTGATTTAGTTTACCCATTTCTTCCATCAAGAGATTCGGAGTAAGGTGTCCAAATAAAGCTTTTTCAGGAATGCTATTGTCAAAAGACACTTCAATGAAGATGGCTTTAAGTTGATCCTTAATCACTAAGGGCGCAACGGCCTTCCATAATATAGTAAGTTGTTCGCTTTGTTCTACTCTATCAGCGCCTGTATCGCCAAGGTATAATAAGTAGGTATTTTGATTACGCACTAAAAAAGCAGTGCTCTCGTATGGCTTAACATGACTTAATACAAAAGGAGTAACAAATAAGCCAGTATTGTCAATGGCAATTTCTGTTGTAGGTACTAAGTTTTTATAGGTATACTTTTTAAGGATAGGCGCTTCTCCTTCATTCCCAAAATTGGCCCAAGCAGACCAAGTAAAATAGTTTTTCTTAAATACACCTAAAACAGATGCTAGACCGTATAAATTTTTTGCATTGTCATTGGGGGAATTCATGATCAAGCCTGCAGTATGGTCTAAATGTGCATGCGAAATAAAATATCCATTGATCTGTTGTTGTTGAATGGTACTAGGATTAGACGCTTTGAAAAGTTTTTTTGTTGCAGCAAGCTCAAGTCCTTTATAAATAGTACCGGCGTCTAAACAAATATATTGGTCGTTCCCATTCGCTGCAATAAGGTAAGCGGAAAGATTCGACTCGTCCAATCCTCCCTTTACACCAAGTGGAATGACTTTAAAGCCATTGCTAAAATTTGAGGAATTGTTTGTTTGGCCTGAAACATGTAGAAAGGCGATCAACAAAATGGATACGATTGGTATTATTTTTTTCATATAAGTAGTCCTTGATACAATCTTTGGTTTTGATAAAAATATCCATTTTTTCGTTCCATTTCCGTAATTGGGAACATATTAGAGTGATTAAACACATTTTTTAAAAAATGCTTAAGATATTTTTGAGTCAAATCAAATCAATAGTACTATGAAAAAAATGTTTATATGCTTAATGGCATTATGCACATTGACAGTTACTGCGGTATCTGCACAAAAAATGGATCAGGCTGCTAAAAACATCAAGTTTTACGGTCATGTTTGGGATGTGGTTGTTAATGAAGGAAGAGTGGATATGTTAGATACAGCTTTCGCTGATAATGTGATTTTACACACAACACCTCTTGTAACTGGTAAGGCAAATGCTAAAGCTTATTTCGCAAATTATGTGACTGGCTTTAGTAACAGACAATTTATTGTAAGAGAATCACTTGCACAAGGTAATAAAGTAGTAAAATACTGGAATTTTAAAGGCAAGCATACTGGTACTTTCTTTGGTATTCCTGCAACCAATAAGGATGTGGATGTGATTGGCTGTACCATTGCAACTATTGTAAATGGTAAAATCACCGAAGAGCGTGACTTTATGGACATGCTAGAATTCTTACAACAATTAGGCATCATGCCTCGCTAAGCTTCTACTGTTCTAAAAGATTTTATAAAAGCGGAAGGGGTTACTCCCTTTCGCTCTTTAAAAGCGTCAATGAATTTAGATCTTGATGCAAAACCCGCATTCGTAGCAATCGCTTCGATGGTTAAATTTTTTGCTTCTCCGTCTTCGATCAACTTACATACATGATCGATTCTTAAATTTTTTCTCCAGTCACTAAATGTAATCTCCAGTTCTTTATTAAAGTAGTTGGATAAAAATCGCTCTGGTATTTTTAAATCAAAAGACATTTGAGACAGTGAAAATTCTTTTTGAATAAAAGGTAAAGTATTTAAATAGTCTTGAATGATCCGCTCAATATCCTGCACTGTGATTGTTTCTTTTTGTTTCTTAGGCAAAATCGACTTAAACTCTTCTATAATATTGTCTTTCCCTTTCTCAATCGTATAAGATACATTACCATAAAGGATCTTAGGGAAAAGGAATAGGAAGATATTTTGTAAGAAAAAGCCACCGCCACAAATTTCAAAATAATATTTCTGGCTAAAAATGATAGTGGAAGGAATACCAAAAATGC
>JBILIU010000125.1:0-3572 GCA_044368905.1 Sediminibacterium sp.
TACTTAGGAAATTGGCAATTAGGCGATAAGCCAATTGTTAAAATGAGGAATTTGCTGATTTCACCAATTAATATGCGTTCTGCCTTATTGGACATGATTGAAAATGAGATTCAAATTGCAAAAAAAGGTTATGTCGCTTCGATTACAGTCAAATTAAATTCATTGACTGATACCATACTATTAGACGCTTTATATAAGGCAGTGAAGGCTGGTGTTAAAGTGAATTTGATCATTAGAGGCATTCTAACACTTAAGAATGTGAATGAAAAAAATGCTGGCAAAATTAATTCAATCAGTATTGTAGACCAGTATTTGGAACACGCAAGGGTGATTATTTTTAACAATAAAGGCAATCAAAAAGTATATATCTCTAGTGCAGATTGGATGGTAAGAAATCTAGATCACAGGATCGAAGTAGCCGTTCCTATTGTTGATCCAGTCATTAAAAAAGAATTAATTGATATGATTCATATTCAATTAAAAGACAATCAGAAAGCAAGAATCTTAGATATAGATTTAAGCAATAAATATGTACCTTCGGCCAAAGCAACTCGTTTTAAATCACAGGAGGAGACTTACAAATTTTTAAAAGGTAAAAGATAACATACATTGATTTTAGGAGCAATAGATATTGGCAGTAACGCTGCAAGATTACTTATTTGCGAAGTCGTTAAGCATGATAAAGAAGTAGAGTTTAATAAATTAAATCTAATCAGAATCCCACTTAGACTGGGCTTTGATGTATTTGAAAAAGGCTATATTGGATTTAGGAAGAAAAAGATGCTCATAAATACCATTAATGCATTTAGTGCACTAATGAAAGTATATGAGGTGGATCATTATATTGCTTGTGCAACGAGTGCAATGAGAGACGCTAGCAATTCAAAGGAAATTATCAAAGAAATTAAAGCGGAAACTGGTATAAAAGTAGAAGTCATCTCAGGTGATTTAGAAGCTGAAATTATTTATGAAAACCATATCGCCGAACTATTAGACGCTAATAAGAGCTATTTATATATTGACGTTGGTGGTGGAAGTACAGAAGTAACGCTTTTTCATAAGTCTGCAGTCGCTTTTCAAAAATCTTTCAATATCGGTACTGTTCGTATTTTGACCAATAAAGTGGAAGATGCAACTTGGGAAGATCTAAAGCAAACATTAAAAGAAATTGGAAGAACCTACCCTAAATTGGTGGCCATTGGGTCTGGTGGAAATATTAATAAAATATACTCCATGATCAATTCAAAAAACTTAAAGAGTATTCCTATTGAGGTCATCAGGGAATTCCATAGAGTTTTAGAACCAATGACAGTAGAAGAAAGAATGCACACTTATCTTTTAAAAAGAGATAGAGCAGATGTAATTGTTCCTGCATTGAACATATATGCATACACCATGAAATGGGCCAATATTGATGAAATTCATGTTCCTAAAATTGGCTTGGCCGACGGCTTAATCAATCACTTGTACGAACAAGTGAAATAATTTTGCTTCGGAATAATTTACAGCAATAAGATGATTGATGTGAGTATCTAAAATGATTTAAATGATTGAATCATCTCCATCGCAGTCATAGCAAATTCTTGTCCCTTATTCATCTTATCAATGGCAGCACGCTCATAAGCCAAAGCTTCATTCTGCGTAGTTAAAATTCCAAAGATAACTGGTGTTGTCTTTGTTGCTGCAATGGTTGAAAAGCCTTGGGTCACATATTGACAAACATATTCGTAATGATCCGTATCTCCTTTAATAATCGCACCAATCACTACCACGCAGTCATACTGTTTGGTCTCAATAATTCGATTCGCAAACACCACAGTTTCGACTGCGCCAGCACATTCAAAGACTTTATAAGCTTCATTTTTAGCCTCTAATTCGTCAGTACACCCTGCTAAAAGTAAATCCGTGATATGTGCATTGAAGTTTGCTTTGATAATGGCGATCATACTAAAAGGTAATTTTATGATTGGCAATAGTTGCCTTGTCTTGTAAATATTTTTTATTTTGCTCCGTCACAAATGGAGGTACAATCATTTGTTCAAATTGAAATCCTGCATCATGAATCGCTGTTACTTTATCTGGATTATTGGTGATAAAATAAAAATCATTCACACGCAAGTGCTTTAGCATTGCAATGGCATCTTGGTAATTTCTATCATCCTCTGGAAGTCCTAAGCTAAGATTTGCTTGGAAGGTATTTTCTCCCATATCCTGCAAATGATAAGCCGCTATCTTTTGACCAATGCCAATACCTCTACCTTCTTGTCCTTTTAAATAAATTAAGTACCCGTGTTTATTTTTTGCAATCTGTTCTAAAGCATTATTTAGCTGTGCTTTACAGTCGCAACGCACACTTCCAAAAACGTCTCCAGTTAAGCATTCACTATGAAAACGCACGATTGGCTTATTGGATAATTCAGCATCCATTAACAACACAACATGTGATTCATTTGTGTTACTATTTTGAAATACCAACGATTTAAATAATCCAAATTCAGTTGGTAGTTGCGCTTCTGAAATAAGCGCTATGCTTGCGGCAGAAATTCCAGTTGATTCATGCTGAACAAAATTTTGTTCGACTGCATTTATTTTTAAATCTTTCGCAAATGTTTTTGTGTATTCAATCAACTGTTCAATGCTGATCATCTTTAATTGATGCGTTTTTGCAAATTCAACTAAGCCATTTCTCCTTAGCATATCTCCATCCTCGTCCATAATTTCACAGATAATTGCAGCAGGCGCTAAATCATTGATTAAACATAAATCAACAGCAGCCTCGGTATGCCCTTTTCTAACCAACAAACCTCCTTCTTTTGCTACCACCGGAAATAAGTGACCAGGTTTGATAAAATCAGCAGGTTTTGCAGTGGGATGCACCACTTGACGCGCAGTAATGGCTCTTTCTTTTGCAGAGATACCTGTTGTGATTCCAAGTGCAGGTATGGCATCAATAGAATCATAAAATGCCGTGTGAAAAGGATCTGCATGATTCGTATTGACTGGTGCTATACCAATCTGCTTTGCAATGGTTTGATGCATCGCAATGCATACCAAGCCTCTTGCATATGTTGCACAAAAATTAATTTTTTCTTGCGTTGCAAAGCTTGCAGGGAAAACAATATCGCCTTCGTTTTCTCTGTCTTCGTCATCTACCAATATAATTGGTTCCCCTAATTTAAAAGCATTTAAAGCTTCCTGCACATGATCAAACATTACACATTTCTTTTTAGAAGTAACTGTTCAGTATATTTTGCTAAAATATCAAATTCAATATTCACAATACTTTCAACCGAAAGTTGATTGATATTGGTCTTGTCTAGTGTGGTTGGAATAATGCAAAGATCAATCAGCTGATCACGCACCTCATTGATTGTTAGGCTTATTCCATTGATTGCAATAGACCCTTTATAAACAATATATTTTACAAATTGTTCAGGCACTTGAATGGTTAAAAACCAAGCAGTAGGGGTGATCTTGATTTCAGCGACTTTAGCTGTCGCATCCACATGACCTAATACATAATGACCCCCTAAGTAGCCATTTGGCTGCATTGGTAATTCTGTATTCACGGT
>JBILIU010000126.1:0-3569 GCA_044368905.1 Sediminibacterium sp.
GTACTTACATCGCAGACGGGCATCACAGAGCGGCATCCGCAGCTAAAGTGAGAACAGCGATTGGCAAACAAAATACAAGTGCCGACTATTTCTTAACGACTTTGTTTCCATCTAACCAATTGGCGATTATGGATTACAATCGAGTGGTGAAAGATTTGAACGGACATGAAGCAACTGCATTTTTAACTGCATTGGCACAAGATTTTGATGTTCAAACAATGGATGCTGCCTTTAAACCAGACGCTTTACATCGTTTTGGTTTGTATATGCATCATCAATGGTATGCATTGACTGCAAAACCAGGCACTTATAATGATGCAGACCCCATTGGTATTTTAGATGTGACCATTTTATCCAACAATATCTTAGACAAATTATTAGGCATCAAAGACCAACGTGTCGACAAAAGAATAGATTTTGTAGGTGGCATTCGTGGTATGGAAGCCCTAGAAGCAAGGGTGGATAGCGGTGAGATGGCCTTAGCAATTAGCTTGTATCCTGTAACGATTGACCAATTATTCAATATCTCAGATGCGGGCGAAGTCATGCCACCAAAAAGCACTTGGTTTGAGCCTAAACTAAGAGATGGTTTATTGACCCATTTGATTTACGATTCCAACGATTAATTAAGTTTATATACTCGACTTTAAAAAGATTTATATAAAAGTAGAGTTGCTTATAATTCCTTTCTAAAACCGGTCTTTTGACTGGTTTTTTTTGTATTTTGTTGGACAAAATACTTGTCATATGGAATCTAAAAGACTCTTTGATTGTATCGAACATCAGTTAACAAATTTTCCTCAGGAAGTGATGTTGTCTGGAAAAGAAAACGGCGGATGGAGAACCTACTCAACTGCCGAAGTGGCTTCAACAGTGAATGCTTTAAGCGCAGGTTTATTAAGTCTTGGTTTGTCTGGAAAAGATTTTACCCCAGAGGGATCAGATAAAATAGCCATCATTAGTAACAATAGACCAGAATGGTTGATGGCCGATATGGCCACGCAACAAATTGGTGTCATCTGGGTGCCAGTGTATCCTACCACCAATCCATTAGAATTGACTTTTATTTTGAATGACGCCTCTGTACAATACATGTTTGCGAGCAATCAAGATTTATACAACAAAGTAATGTCTATTAAAGACAAAGTTCCTTGTTTAAAAGAAGTCTATACTTTTGATCATATCGAAGGGGCTAAGCACTGGTCAGAATTATGTTTAAAGGATACAGATTTATTGCAACAAGTGGATGTGATTAAAAAAACGATTCCAGTAGAACAAGTGGCTACTTTTATTTATACTTCTGGAACAACAGGTACACCAAAGGGCGTAATGTTAACGCACCATAATATTTATTTCAATTTACAAGCGGGTAAAAAAAGTTTTCCTTTCCCAGATTCACCCAATCAAAAAGTATTGAGCTTTTTGCCATTGAATCATATTTTTGAAAAAGTGGCTTCTTATATTTATTTGTATAGTGGGATGAGTATCTACTATGCAGAATCCATGGAAACCATTGGCGATAACCTAAAAGAAATTGCGCCAGACGGATTCTCTACGGTGCCAAGGTTATTGGAAAAAGTTTTTGAGAAAATCATGATGAAGGGAGAAGAGTTGACTGGCCTTAAGCGAAAATTATTTTTCTGGGCCGTTGCATTAGGAGAACAGTATGATAATTTAAATCCAGGGTCGGCATGGTATCAATTCCAATTGAAGTTGGCGAATAAAATTATTTTTAGCAAGTGGAGAGAAGGATTAGGCGGCAATGTAAAATTCATTGTAACAGGCGGTGCGGCATGTCAGGTAAAATTATTGCGCATATTTAATGCAGCACAAATACCGGTGTATGAAGGATATGGTCCAACAGAAAACAGTCCTATTATCAGTATCAATTTTAGAACACCCGGTGGTACCAAGTTTGGAACAGTGGGTATGCCAATTGAAGGTGTTGAAATGAAATTGGAAGCAGACGGAGAAATTTGTGTAGCAGGACCAAGTGTGATGAAGGGCTATTATAAACTACCAGAACTAACTGCAGAAACAATCATCAATGGTTGGTTGCATACTGGAGATATAGGTGAAATCATTGATGGCAAGTATTTAAAAATCACAGATCGTAAAAAAGAATTATTTAAAACAAGTGGCGGTAAATACGTTGCGCCTCAGCCAATTGAAAATAAGATGAAGGAAAGTCCTTTCATCGAACAGATTGTATTAATTGGAGACAATAAAAAAATGGTGACTGCTTTAGTTGTACCAAGTTTTGCTAAATTGAGAGAATGGGCAAAACAAAATGGTACCGAATATACAAGCAATGAGGCCATCATTCAAGATAGTAATGTATTTGCTATGTTTGAAACAGTGGTTGCACAGTACAATCAATTATTCAATCAGGTAGAGCAAGTAAAAAAATTCACTTTAATCCCAAGAGAATTTACCATTGACCAAGGGGAGATGACACCTAAGTTAAGTATTCGCCGTAAGCAAATCCTTGCGAATTTTGAAAAAGAGATAGACCTCATGTACCAAGGATAGGCCCTAAGTATCCTTTACTAAAATAGTTTGTCAATTGTTTATTGTATCTAAGTAATTTAAATGCTGCTTTATGAAAAAATCGATGCTATTAATTGGTGTGCTGTTTCTATTTGTTTTTAATATAAACGCACAGACCCCTTCTAATCCCTATTTTAATTACAAGGGTAAATTAATCATCATTGGAGGTGGCTCCATCCCAGATTCTTTATTTGAATTTTTTGCAGCACATTGTGGCGGCAAGGATCAACCCGTTGTGTATATTCCTACAGCTACATCGGATGAAAAATATATTCAGGAGGGCGGGCATTTGGTAAAATTCACTTCCAGGGGCTTTACAAATTTGTCGACCATTCACACAAGAGATAAGGTGAAGGCAGACGCGCCAGAAAATATTGCGTTAATGAGAAAAGCAAAAGGCATTTTCTTTGGCGGGGGCGACCAGGATTTAATTGCAGCTGCCTATGGCAATACACAATTGTATCAAGAGATGCTTGCTTTATTAGATAGAGGTGGTGTGATTATGGGCACTTCTGCAGGCGCCACCATTATGGGTGCATTATTAGTTGGAGGAGATGCAAGAAAAGACCTCACTAAAAATTTTCCTTTTCAACCCGCATTTTCATTCATACAAAACGTAGATCTTGACCAACATGTACTAGTGCGCAATAGACAGTTTGATTTAATCCCAGTGATTGAAAAATATCCAACCCATTTAGGTGTAGGCATAGATGAGTCTACTGCGATTATTGTGGAGGGCCATCAATTTAAAGTGTGGGGTAATTCTTATGTGATGGTCTATGATGCAAAAGACTGGGCCAAACAAAAAGCAACCTATGGCAAAGTACTCAAGCCATTTAAAATGATGTACAGCGGACAGTCATTTGATTTGAATACGCATCAAGTAAAAAAATAGATCATTATTTAACTGCGCTCTTTTCTCTAATAATGGTTTGCACATCCTTATTTTGAATACGGCTTTGTAACCAAGAGATAATATCTAAATACATAAAGGCGCGGCTCTCTAATTTATTATGCTC
>JBILIU010000127.1:0-3559 GCA_044368905.1 Sediminibacterium sp.
GAATCATATTTACAAAGGCGAAGGCGTTCCCTTTGATCCAGAAGGATTGATTAGCACATTGCCTGCCATAGTGCAAGTGATTTTTGGATTTTTAGTGGGTGAATACATTCAAGCAAAAGGTAAGAGTTTTGAGATGCTTGCACAGTTGCTATTAGCTGGTGTGGTATTGGTTTTAGCAGGATATATTTGGGACTTCAGTTTTCCGATTAATAAAAAAATATGGACCAGTAGTTATGTATTGTATACTTCTGGTTTAGCCATCATTACCATAAGTGTGCTTATTTATTTATTAGAATTTAAAAATAGCAAAGGAAGTTGGAGCCATTTCTTTGATGTGTTTGGCAAGAACCCTTTATTCATTTTTGTACTCAGTGGATTTTTACCAAGAGTACTCGCTTTGTTAAGATGGGTAGATCATACAGACGAAAAAGGAGAACCAGTCTACACCTCTGCACTACCTTGGTTTTACCAACATATTTGTAAAAATATTTCAAGCGATCTAAGAGTAGGCTCTTTTGTTTATGCTATCTGCTTTATCGCCTTCTTTGCAGTACTTGCAAATATCCTAGACAAGAAAAAAATATACATTAAAGTTTAATTAAAAAGTCCGGCTGCTTTTTCTAGGCTTTCTGGTTTACCCACATCTAATAAGATGCCATCACTATGGTCATAAAAATGAATGGCATAGTGTTGTGCAATTTGTAAATAAGCATCTATTAGAGAGAACTTGCCTTGCATATTCAATGCTTCAAAAAAATTAGCGTGCACAATTTGTATTCCACTAAATGCCTTGGGAACAGCCATGGCAGGGTCTTTTAAAGGATTGGCCCACTTCTCATCGTTTGTAGTATTATTCCTCCATCCACACAATGTCCCTGCTGTATTGAAAATTAAATTTCTACTTGTAGTACGATTGGTTACTGCTAAAGTAGCCACCATTTCTCCTTCCGATAATGCATCAAAAGCTTTATCTGCTTCAAGCATTTTACCCAAATCCAAATCGGTTAAGATATCTGCATTCATCACCAACCATTTAGCCTCGTTCTCAAAATGCGCTTTCGCTCTTAATAATCCTCCACCCGTTTCAAGCACTTCATCCGACTCGTCAGAGATGGTGACTTTCGATCCCCATCCCCTATTTTTTTGAATCGTATCAATAATTTGATCTGCAAAATGGTGCACATTCACCACCACTTCGTCTATCCCATAAGCTTGTAGGTATTCAATATTGCGTTGTAATAAAGACTTGCCATTCACAATGGCCAAAGCCTTAGGATGATGATCTGTAAAGGGCTTCAGCCTAGTACCTAATCCTGCAGCTAAAATCATTGCCTTCATAAAAAATTATTTTACCCAGTTGGTTTGGTTGGTATGCGCTAAAACGACCTTTACTTTATACTTGTTTTTTAAATGCCTTGCAGTTTGTTCTGCTGCAAACACACTTCGGTGTTGGCCACCCGTGCAACCAAAATTAATTTGCAAGGATTCAAAATCTCTAGCTAAATAATTTTCAACAGTGATATCAATTAAATCCCAAACACTATTTAAAAAAGTATTCATCTTGGTTTTTTGTTCTAAGAAATCTTGCACTGGCTTATCCAATCCAGAAAGTTGTTTATAGTCCTCAAATCTACCCGGATTTAAAATACCGCGCATATCAAAAATAAATCCACCGCCATTTTCAGAAGCGTCCGAAGGCAACCCTTTTTTATAACTAAAACTATTGATGGTAATCACCAATGGTGTTTGCTCATTGGCTTGTATTGGGGTAAATCTGGCTAAGACTTCTTGGCCTACCATCCATTTTAATATACCTGCAAAAACTGGCGTGTCTTTATCTAAAGTGTATACTTCTAAAAAGCTTTTCAAATTTCTCAAACCCAATGGGATACTGGTTAAGAAATGTGCCTTACGTTCAAATAAACCTCTAAATCCATATGCGCCCAATACTTGTAATAATCTTAATAAAACAAAACCATGGTATTGTTTTTTAAATAAGCCAGCATCAATGGTTTCGCCTAATACTTGTTCCGCTTCTTTTATGTAGTCATTTAACAATCGCTCTTTCCATTCATTGGATAGTTCTGCTTTTGCTTGCCATAATAAGGAGGCCACATCATAAGGCATTCCACCCTTCATCCCCCCTTGAAAATCTATAAAAAAGACTTCATCGTTTTTAACGATAATATTTCTGCTCTGAAAATCGCGGAACATGAAATAATTAAAATGACTGTCAGACAATTGATCACTTAATAATTCAAACTCATTAATCAATGCCTGTTTGTCATAAGGATATTGTAAAGTATCTAAGAAATAATATTTGTAATAAAGTAAATCAGTTAATACCGCATGTTTGCCAAATGTTTTAGAGGTAAGGCATTTTGAAAAATCCAACCCCTCGCTTCCTTTCACTTGCAATTGCACCAATGCTTTTAAACTTTTTTGGAATAATTTATACACCCTTTCGGTCTTACCTTCTTTTTCTAATACATCTAATAAAGATGCTGAACCAAGGTCTTCTTGTAAATAAATTTTCTGATCTGCACTAACTGCCAACACTTTTGGTACAGGCAATCCTTTGGAGTGAAAATGCTGTGCAAAATAAATGAAGGTCTCGTTCTCCTTAAGGTTCAAATTATAGGTAGCAATATAGGAATCAGCACCTTCTTTGATTCTAAAGTAGATCCTATCCCCGCCACTTTGTGGAATTTTTTCTATGTGCTCGCAATCCTTACCTGCGTAGGATAAAAAAATTTGTTTGATCGCTTCCTTGATTGCTTCCATGAACTTTGAATAGGGGTTTTAACAGCACTAAAAGTAATTAAATAATTTTAGCTTACGAAAAAACTAAAAAAAGTATTAAATTCAATCAAATTAACCCCCTTATGAACAGACAAACCATGTCATTGAGACAATTAATGTTAATGCTGTTGCTCTCCTTTTTTTCAGTAGCAGCTATTGCGCAAGCACAAAAGATCACTGGAACCGTAGTGGATAGCAAAGGAAGCCCCTTAGAAGGTGTCACTGTAAAAGTGCTAACGACCAATGCTTTGACCACCTCCAATAAAGCAGGTGCATTCACCATCAATGCCAAAATGGACGACTTGATTGAATTTAGTTTTGTGGGCTTTGAAGGAAAAAAAGTGAAAGCAACCAATGGTACTTTAAATGTTGTTTTGAATGCAGCTACAACAGACCTTCAGGATGTGATCTTGGTGGGAAGTCGTGGTTCTGGTCGTGCTAAATTAGAGTCGCCCGTGCCTGTAGACGTGATCAAAATTTCAGAAGTTGCTATCAACACGGCAAGAATGGATTTAACCTCTTCATTAAATTATGCAGCCCCTTCATTTAATTATAACAAACAATCTGGTTCAGATGGCGCAGACCACATAGATATTGGAACATTAAGAGGTTTAGGCCCTGATCAGACCTTGGTTTTAATCAATGGCAAGCGTAGACATAGCACTGCCTTTGTAGGTTTATTTGGTACAAGAGGTCGTGGAAATTCTGGCGTAGACTTGAATGGATTTTCTCAGGCTTCAGTGGATAGAATTGAAAT
>JBILIU010000128.1:0-3549 GCA_044368905.1 Sediminibacterium sp.
TACCAGGTTATGGTCATGCAGTATTGAGAAAAACAGATCCTCGTTTCACAGCACAAATGGAATTTGGTAAAAAACATTTACCAGATGATAAATTAGTGAACACAGTTTGGAATATTTATGAAACGGTTCCACCGATTTTGGAATCATTAGGAAAAGTAAAAAATCCATGGCCTAATGTGGATGCACATAGTGGTGCATTGTTAGTGCATTATGGTATTGTAGAATACGAATTCTATACTGTTTTATTTGCAGTAAGTCGTGCTTTAGGTGTGTTGGCAAGTTTGACATGGGACCGTGCATTAGGCTTCCCATTAGAGCGTCCAAAATCTGTTACTACTGCAGCTGTAAAAGACTGGATCGACGGCGTAGGAGAAAACTTAATTTAAAAAAAATCTTGTATATAAAAAGAGCAACGATTTTTCGTTGCTCTTTTTATTGTAGGAACATTTTAAATAAGGGGAATTAGCTCAGTTGGTAGAGCGCTTGCATGGCATGCAAGAGGTCAGCGGTTCGAACCCGCTATTCTCCACAATTTTTATTATTGATTCATGATTTGGTTTAAAAAATTTCATTTTAGAATAATTGGCCTTATACTGATTGTTTTGATGCATAAGCTTGGTTTTGCTCAAGTGACACCATTGAAGTTAATTGTAGTGGATGGTAAAAATCAAGCGATTGCTTTTGCCAATATCAGTATTCAGGTGATTGATAGTACTATTTCCAAAAATCAAGTTGCTGATAGCAATGGAATAGCAAATATAATCTTGCAGTCTGGGAAACTATATATGCTAAAAACCAGTGCAGTAGGATATCAAATTGACAATAGAACAATCAAATTCGAAAACTTAAATAGTTTAAAAATTCAATTAAAGGAAACCAATGGTCAGTTGAAAGAAGTCGTGGTGACCTCTACAAAACCTTTGATAAGACAAGAGGATGATAAATCGGTGGTGGATCCAGAGCCTTTAGCAGCTGCGTCAACCAATGCCTATGAGACAATGGAAAAAATCCCTGGTATTTTCATTGACCAGGATGGTAATATTTATTTAAATGGATTGTCTCCAGCAGGCATTCAAATCAACGGCAGAGAATTAAGGATGAGTGCTTCTGATATGGCCACTTTATTAAAAAGTTTACCACCGAGTTCCATTCAAAAAATTGAATTAGTAAGGACGCCTTCTGCAAAATACGATGCATCTGGTGGTGGTGGAGTGGTGAATATTGTTTTGAAAAAAGGGATCAAGATTGGTTTGAATGGTTCCGTAAATACTGGAATGAATCAAGGCGTTTATGGGAATCAATTCATAGGACTTACCTTAAATAATACCACAGACAAATACAATTCCTATTTAAATACACAGTACAATCAAAATGATGGGTATAGTATTGTAAATACAGATCGTTTTTTATCCATCGACACGGTGTTGAAACAAACTGCAAAAACTTTAAGCCCAAATAAATCAGCCTATATTGGGTTTGGTCTGGGTAGAAACTGGACCGATCGTTTTGAATTAAATTATGATGCAAGGCTGAGTGGACAATCTTTTGTGAATACCACGAATAATGAATCCTTTCTTGTGAGAAATGCAAAGCAAAACCTAAGTGCGATTGGGTCATTGGTGAGTAATGATGGATCCAATTTAAATTTGAATCAATCAGTCAGGTCTAAACTTAAATTGGATTCTTTAGGTGGAGAATGGACGATTGATTTTTCGTATAACTTAATAAGAGCCTCAACAGATCAACAATATAACAATTCACTACTTGCTGGTGGTTTTGTTTCAAAGGGATTTGGTGATTTTTCCAATGACAGAGATTTTTATACTTATCAAACAGATTATAAAAAGAAGTGGAAAGGGGTTACCGTTGAAACAGGCGTAAAATCAAGCTTATTGTATTTTAAGAATCAAGCGAATTATCAAAAGGATTTGAATGGGAAGAATATCAAAGATGACTTTAGAACTAGTCAATATACATTTAAAGAACAAATTAATGCAGGGTATATTCAGGGATCTAAAACCTGGGGCGCAGTGGTGCTTAAAGTGGGAACTAGGGTAGAGCAGACCATCATGCAAGGTGAACAAAAAATCCCTTCTGATACATCTTTTTCATTGAACCGAACAGATGCATTTCCTTATGTGTTTTTAAGTCGTAAACTATTGAAAATTGCTGGTTATGAAATGCGAGGCTATTTAGTGTATCGTAAAACCATTAGTAGACCTAGTTATGAGTTCTTAAACCCATTTCCAAAATACATTGATCCGTTTTTATATGAAACCGGTAATCCAAGTTTAAAGCCACAATTCACATCCAATTACGAAGCCAATATTAGTGTGGATGACAAACCGATTTTTGCTTTTGGGGTCAACGAGACCAAAGATATTTTTACAAATGTGTTGTATCAATCGCCTGTTAATAAACAAATTTCTTATCGTACTTATGATAATTTAGGTAAAAGCAGAGAGACTTATTTTAGAGGGATTGCAGTGATACCTCCAGGTAAAGCATATTTTGCAGTGGTAGGGGCACAATTAAACCACAATGTTTACAATGGTGTGTATGAGCAAAAACCAATTGTTTTTGATAAAGCCACCTGGACATTCTTTACTTTCCAATCTTTGAAATTAGATAAGCTTTCTACCTTCACGATCAATGGATTTTGGCGAACTAACGGCCAACAACAATTTTATGAACTGGATAATTTTGGTCAATTGAATAGTTCATTGAACCGACAATTTTTGAATAAAAAATTAACCGTGACCTTATCTATGAATGATATCTTCTTTACCAATAAAAATACTTTCACCTTGAGACAAGGAAGTATTTATGCAGTCGGATTTAGAGAAAATGATACAAGAAGATTTGGGATCAATATCCGCTATAATTTTGGCATAAAACCAAAAGAACAAAAATTGGATATGTTAGATACGGATATGAAAGTCAATTAAAATTTCTAGGACATTTTTTATTTTAGGATGGATTCAATGAGGGCATAAATGCTCATCGAGCCCATCAATACAACAACAAGCCATCCTGCAGCTTCAATCCACAATGGGTATTTATACTGTTTTAAGACAGGAATTCTTCGGCTTGCAATTAACATAATGGCGAGTGCAAATGGGAGTATGAATCCGTTGATTAATCCAGCAAAAAGTAACAATTCTTTTGGTTTGCCTATCCAAATAAATAAAGAAGTAGAAATTAAGATAAATCCACTAATAGAAAATCGCTCATGATTTAAAAATGGGATATTTAATTTTTTGATAAATGAATAAGAGGTATAGGATGCACCTATTACAGATGAAATGGCTGCGCTCCATAATACAATACCAAACACAAATAAGCCCCATCTTCCTCCTGCAGTTTCAAATACAGTGGCAGCAGGATTATTTTTATCAAGATGCACACCTTGTGACACCACACCAACTACTGCTAAGAATAAAATAAAGCGCATGAATGAGGAGATGAGAATCCCTCTGCTAGCGCTTTTGGTAACAAACCCAATGTGTTCGGGGCCAACCATGCCCGCATCCACCAATCGATGTGCGC
>JBILIU010000048.1:0-9599 GCA_044368905.1 Sediminibacterium sp.
TAATTTCCAATTACTGATGTACTCGACGCATCTAATATTGTAGCAGTTGGTGTTAACTTCTTATTCGTTCCCTGACTCTTTGTATCATATGTCTGACTATACACTCCAACATCTCCACTCGCTAATGCCCCAGTTAAAGTTGGTGTTGCAGTTGAACTTAAAGTTCCATCATACACCTTGGTATTCGTATTTGCTGTTAATGTGATTGGTAATTTTTCAATCACACCAGTGTTAACACTAGCATACGTAATACTATAATTTCCAATTACTGATGTACTCGACGCATCTAATATTGTAGCAGTTGGTGTTAACTTCTTATTCGTTCCCTGACTCTTTGTATCATATGTCTGACTATACACTCCAACATCTCCACTCGCTAATGTACCAGTTAATGTTGGTGTCGCAGTTGAACTTAAAGTTCCATCATACACCTTGGTATTCGTATTTGCTGTTAATGTGATTGGTAACTTTTCAATCACACCAGTGTTAACACTAGCATACGTAATACTATAATTTCCAATTACTGACGCATTCGTAGCATCTAATATTGTAGCAGTTGGTGTTAACTTCTTATTCGTTCCTTGAGTTTTTGTATCATACGTCTGACTATACACTCCAACATCTCCACTCGCTAGTGCTCCAGTTAATGTTGGTGTCGCAGTTGAACTTAAAGTTCCATCATACACCTTAGTATTCGTATTTGCTGTTAATGTGATTGGTCGTTTTTCAATTACTCCACTTGAATTATTAATATACGTGATACTATAATTACCGATCATTGACTCATTCGTAGCATCTAATATTGTTGCCGTTGGTGTTAACTTCTTATTCGTTCCTTGAGTTTTTGTATCATATGTCTGGCTATACACGCCTACATCTCCACTCGCTAATGTACCAGTTAAAGTTGGTGTCGCAGTTGAACTTACTGTTCCATCATACACTTTTGTATTCGTATTTGCAGTTAATGTGATTGGTCGTTTTTCAATTACACCTGTGTTAACACTCGTATAGGTAATACTATAGTTTCCAATTACTGATGCACTCGTAGCATCTAATATTGTTGCAGTTGGAGTTAAAACTTTACTTGTTCCTTGAGTTTTTGTATCATATGTCTGGCTATACACTCCAACATCTCCACTCGCTAGTGCTCCAGTTAATGTTGGTGTCGCAGTTGAACTTAAAGTTCCATCATACACCTTAGTATTCGTATTTGCTGTTAACGTGATTGGTCGTTTTTCAATTACACCTATGTTAACACTCGTATAGGTAATACTATAATTGCCGATCATTGACTCATTCGACGCATCTAATATTGTAGCAGTTGGTTTTAAAACTTTACTTGTTCCCTGTGTCTTTGAATCATACGTCTGGCTATATACTCCTACATCTCCACTCGCTAGTGTACCAGTTAATGTTGGTGTCGCAGTTGAACTTAAAGTTCCATCATACACCTTGGTATTCGTATTTGCTGTTAACGTGATTGGTCGTTTTTCAATTACACCTATGTTAACACTCGTATAGGTAATACTATAATTGCCGATCATTGACTCATTCGACGCATCTAATATTGTAGCAGTTGGTTTTAAAACTTTACTTGTTCCCTGTGTCTTTGAATCATACGTCTGGCTATATACTCCTACATCTCCACTCGCTAGTGTACCAGTTAATGTTGGTGTCGCAGTTGAACTTAAAGTTCCATCATACACCTTGGTATTCGTATTTGCTGTTAACGTGATTGGCCTAGCCGTGATACTTCCAGGAACATTTAGAATAGGACTGCCATCCACAATATCTAAAGTAGGACTACCATCTGCTATGTAATAATTATTTTGCTTTCCTGAATTTGTTCTTGATACTATGTTTATTGAAACAGTTGTAGTATAACTGCTACTTACATTCTTGCTAATAAAAGGATCTATAATTGGATCTAACCTAACATCCCCTAAATCCGCAAGCAGAATTCCACTATTGCCAATGTCTGATGTTAGGTTAGGTGTCCCATCATAAACTTTTGTCAATACAATACCTGAAATTGTAACAGGAGCTTTATTTATAGTAAAGTTACCAGCACTCTCTCCTATTAAACTATTATAATTTGCTGCATCATTTGGTGTAAAGTCAGCAGTAATTGTATAAGTACCTGCATTTGTTGGATTAGTTGTCGAACCATTATATTTTAATGCTGTTGGAAAAGTTCCTGCAACGGAACTACTTACTGTTGCAGTTTGTGCATTTCCAGTATAAGTTAATGATGGGTTCGTTACACTTAATGTTGGAGTAGCTTTAATTATTGTAAAATTTATAACTGTTTGAATAGCTGTACAAGTAAATGTAATTGTCATTGTATATTCACCTGTATAGATTGGGGGTAAACTATTTGAATAAATAGTACTATTTCTGCCAGAAAATAAAAAACTAGGTGCTGCATCAAAACAAGGTGCAGTATAACCTGGGGCCTGACGGAAACCATTATAAATTAGCTGCCCCATCCCTTCCAAAGAAAGCAACATCAACCCCAGAATAATATATAAAATCCTCTTTTTCAATGCGATTAAAATATTATATTTATTTTTAATATATATAGATATAATTCCATAAAACAAGAACGAAAAAAACCCCTCAAGATTGCTTGAAGGGTTAGCTTATATTCTAAGTTTCGTGTTAATTTTTAGTTTACTCCGTCTACCACTGCTTCCTTATACACTTTTTGCACCAATCCTTGCAAAACCTTGCCTGGACCAAATTCCGTAAAGTTAGTCGCTCCGTCTGCTACCATTGCTTCTACAGATTGAGTCCATTTTACAGCACCAGTTAATTGTGCAATTAAATTGGCTTTGATTTGTGCTGGATCTGTCACTGCAGATGCAGTTACATTTTGGTATACAGGACAAATTGGATTGTTGAAAGTAGTGGCTTCGATTGCTGCAGCCAATTCAATTTTTGCTGGCTCCATAAGTGGTGAATGGAATGCACCTCCTACTGGTAAAACCAAAGCTCGTTTTGCACCTGCTGCTTTCATTTGCTCACATGCAATTTCAATACCTTTTACAGAACCTGATATCACCAACTGCCCTGGGCAATTGTAATTGGCTGGCACCACTACTTCACCAGATTCTTTTGAAACAGTTGCACAAATTGCTTCAACTTTATCATCGGCTAAGGCCAATACTGCTGCCATTGTAGAAGGTTGTATTTCACATGCGGCTTGCATCGCTTTTGCTCGGATGCTTACTAATCGCAATGCATCTTCAAAGCTTAAAGTTTGATTGGCTACAAGTGCACTAAACTCTCCAAGTGAATGTCCTGCAACCATATCTGGTGTTGTATGTTCTGTAGTTAAATAAGCAATCACAGAATGGATGAATACTGCAGGCTGCGTAACATTGGTTTGTTTTAATTGTTCATCGGTTCCTTCGAACATGATATCACTTATGCGGAAGCCTACTATTTCATTCGCTTTTTCGAATAAGGCTTTTGCAGCTTCATTGGATTCGTATAAATTTTTTCCCATTCCAGAAAACTGACTTCCTTGACCTGGGAATACAAATGCATTTTTTGACATATTCAATCGTTTGGCCAAAAATAAATCAAAGCATCCATTATACAAATAAAAATGGTGAAGCTAGGCTCCACCATTTACTTACAAACTAACTTATAACCAAACTATAAACTAATCAACTTAGGCGTTGATATCTAAATATTTTAAAAATTCAGCCTTTGTACTTTCTTCTTGGAACTTACCACCATAAAAACCAGTGATGGTATTGGAACTATCGTCCTTTACACCTCTACTTGCAACACATAAATGTTTTGCATCCATAAAAACTGCTACATCTTGTGTTTGTAAAACGGTCTGTAACGCTTTTCCAATTTGCATTGTCAAACGCTCCTGCACTTGTGGACGCTTAGAAAAATATTCTACCAATCTATTTAATTTACTTAAGCCAATCACTTTACCACTGCTGATATAAGCCACATGCGCTTTACCAAAGAATGGTACAAAATGGTGCTCGCAATTGGTGTAGAAGTTGATATTTTTTTCGACCAACATTTCATTGTACTGAAATTTATTTTCAAACAAAGTCATGCTTGGCATGTTTGCTGGATTCAATCCTTGGAACAATTCTTTCACATACATTTTTGCAACCCTAAGTGGCGTGCCTCTTAAACTATCATCATTTAAGTCCATCCCGATTGTTTCCATGATGGCTCTAAAATGGGGTTCTATCAAGGCAATCTTTTCTTCATCTGTTTTATCAAAAGCGTCTGCACGCATTGGTGTATCTACTGAGCTTGCTTTGTGCTCATCGCCCATTTCTTCGATGATTAAATGGCTTAATTCAATTTTTTGTTCACTAAGCGGGGTAGTCAACAAAGTTTCTTTCTGTTTCATAAAGTCGAATTTTTAATGCTAATTGCTCAGCAATACGAGGTCTTAATAAATTGTAAATCACAATCGCAATGTTTTCTGCAGATGGATTTAAATTCTTAAACAACTCGGTGTCTAGGTTTAAGTTTTTGTGATCAAATCGGGCGATAACTTCTTCCCCAACAATTTTGCTTAAGTCCTTGGTGTTAATCACAAATCCAGTAATTGGATCGGGCACACCTACTACTTTTACAATAAGGTCATAATTATGTCCATGATAATTAGGATTACTACATGCACCAAAAACACGCTTGTTCTCTTCGTCAGTCCAGTCTGCACAATACAATTTGTGTGCGGCATTAAAATGCTCTTTTCTGTATACCGCCACTTGGTGTTCCATAGTTCCTAAATTAAGAGGATAAAGTTACAATATATAGAACAAGGATGCGCTGATAATGTTTAACTAAAAGTCAAATAAATTAAACAAAAAAGGCCGAAAGGGATAAATAGGGGTTTTGTCGACTATTTTAACTAATAATTAGCCAAAATACTCCACATAAATACGTTTGGTCTCATATAATTTGATGCAATGCAATTGCACTTCCTTTGGGATATGTGGTTGTAATTGCTCCCATATGGCAATCGCCAGGTTCTCGGTGGAACATAATTTGCCAGCCATAAAGGGCACATCTAAATTAAGGTTCATATGGTCTAGATGATCAAGCACATGTTGCTTAATGAGGATGCTTAGTTTTTTAACGTCAAATAAGAAGCCCGTTTCAGGATTGGGTGTGCCTTTAATGGTCACCAATAACTCATAGTTGTGTCCATGCCAATTTTCATTTGCACAAACCCCAAACACTTCCTCATTTTTTTCCTTAGACCAATTTGGGTTGGCTAATTTATGGGCTGCGTTAAAATGTTCCACTCGAGTTAAGTATACCATCACCGTTTATTTTTGCAAAGATATAAATTTGATGGAACTTTATCCCATGAGAATCATTATATCTGCAGCAACCAATGGGGAATGGATGCCCCTTTTTCAAAAAATAAACCCAAAATTCGTTACGCCCAACAAAAAGTTCTCTGTAGGGTTCCATGAATCTGGGGTGGGCATGCTTGCAAGCAGTGTTTCTTTAGTGAAGATGGTGGTGCAAGAAACGCCAAGTTTAATCATACAAATGGGTGTAGCCGGAAGTTTAGACCCAAAGATTCCTTTAGGCAAAGTGTTTGTGATAAAGGATGATGTGGTTGGTGATATTGGTGTGACAGAAAATAAACAATGGAAAGATTTATTTGATTTAAAATTAGATGGTGCCAATGATGCGCCTTTTGAAAAAAAATCTTTGCCGAATGACTGGTTGAATCAATACAATTTGTTGAAGTTGCCTACCAAAAAAGGCGTGACCATTAATACCATCACCACAGATAAAAAAATCATTGAACGCTACCGTACAAAATACAAAGCACAGATAGAATCCATGGAAGGTGCTGCCTTACATTATGTTGGCAGAGATTTAAATATTCCATTTATACAAATCCGTTCGGTATCCAATTATGTGGGCGAACGTAATAAAGCAAAATGGAAAATGCAGGAAGCGATTTACAATTTAAATGAGACTGTCATACAATATTTAGAGACTTTATCTACTCAAGCTTTTTAATTTAGAATCGAATTCATATGCCTACAATTGATATAGGTTTTTCGCCCTGCCCTAACGACACTTTTATTTTTGACGCATTAGTCAATCATAAAATTGATACAAAGGGGTATGATTTTAAACTACACTTGGAAGATGTGCAAACCTTGAATGAATGGGCCTTACAGGGCAGGCTGCCCTATTCAAAAATCAGTTATGGAGTTTGGCCGAAATTAAAAAATCAATACCAACTATTACAGAGTGGTGGCGCATTGGGAAAAGGTGTTGGCCCATTATTAATTTACAAAGCCGACCCAAAAAATATAGCTGGTAAGCCAGATGAAAAAACAATGCGCGTTGCGATTCCTGGGATGGATACCACTGCACATTTATTATTTAGTCTTGCTTTTCCGGATGTGACCAATAAAGTTTTTTTAGTCTTCAATGAAATAGAAGAAGCAGTGCTTTCTGGAAAAGTAGATGCTGGCGTGATCATCCACGAGAACAGATTTACTTATGCCGATAAGGGTTTAAGCAAGTGGATGGATTTGGGCCATTATTTTGAAACTAGTTTTAATGCACCTATCCCTCTTGGTGGAATTATCGCAAGAAAGGATCAGCCGCAGGACGAAATCAAATGCATAGATGCATTGATTCAAGAAAGTGTTGAGTTCGCATTTAAAAATAGTTACGAACAACTTCCTGAATTTGTGAAATGTCATTCACAAGAAATGTCGGATCAAGTCATGCGACAACACATCGATTTGTATGTGAATGACTTTAGCATTCAGATGGGCGAAGTAGGGAAAAACGCAATCAATAAATTAGAGGAAGTTTACAATCAACTAGGGCTTTAAAGCCTTGGCATAGGCAGCCAAGACCCTCACCCTTGCTTCCTCATGCACCACAATTGGTGTTGGATAGGTAAGGCTATCTAATTCTGGGATCCATTTGCGGATATATTGCAATTGCTTATCAAATTTTTCTGTTTGTAGTCTTGGATTGAAGACCCTAAAATAAGGTGCTGCATCACATCCGCTTCCACTTGCCCACTGCCATCCGCCATTGTTTGCAGCAAAATCAAAATCCAATAATTTTTGTGCAAAATAAGCTTCCCCCCAACGCCAGTCAATCAATAAATGCTTGGTCAAAAAACTTGCTACAATCATGCGAACACGGTTATGCATAAATCCAGTGGCGTTGAGTTCGCGCATGCCCGCATCTACAATGGGATACCCCGTTTGTCCATTGCACCATGCTTCAAATTCTTTTTCATTATTACGCCATTCAATGAAATCATATTGTGCCCTAAATGATTTCCCTTCCGCCACATGTGGAAAATGCCATAAGATCATATGATAAAAATCGCGCCAAATTAATTCGTTTAAATAAGTAGTATTGATGGAAGCGGTTTCCAAGGCCAACTGTCTAATTGAAATGGTACCAAATCTTAAATGCATCCCAAGATGCGAAGTGCCGCCTTCTTTGGCTGGAAAATTTCTTTGTTCGGTGTAATTTTTAACGGTGGATTCTTTCCATTTTTTTGCAGGCACCACTAAATCCGTTTTTTCAAATCCCATTGCTTTTAAACTTGGGATAGGTAATGCTTTGCTATCTAAAAAATATTCAGTGCCTTTTTCCGATGGTAATAATTTTGGTGTATTCGCTTCCCATGCAGCTTTCCATCTTCTGGAATAGGGCGTGAAAACAGTGTAAGGTTTCCCATCCTCTTTGGTCACTTCGGACTTTTCAAAAATCACTTGATCTTTATAAACATGGAACTCAATCTTGTCCTTCGCTAATTGCGTTGTTATTTGCGCATCCCTATTGATCCCATAAGGTTCGTAATCCTGATTTGTAAATAGGGAATGAATTTGATATTGCTTTTTCAGTGCTTCAAAAGCTTCAGCCGGTTGGCCATAATGCACCCAAAGGGATTTGCCTTTTTCAGTTAAAGTGGCTTGTAATTCCATGATGGTTTGATGGATAAAATCCACCCTTCTATCCGCCTTGTCCTCTAGTTTGTCCAAAATCATTTTATCAAAAATAAAAATGGGTAGGACTTTAATTTCTAGTTTTTGAGCCAGCTTGAGGGCATGGTATAATCCTGTATTGTCTTTAAACCTAAGATCTCTTCGGAACCAAAATAGAATAACGGATGGACGCATAGTAGGAGAATAACATTTAACAATACAAATAGTTGAATTGAGGGCTCAATTTATCAATTAATAATTAATTTAGTGCATGCAAATAAAAGCCTTGATCACATGCCTAGAGGAATGGGCACCACTTCAATTTCAAGAATCCTATGATAATTCTGGTTTAATTGTGGGCGATCCGGAAGCCAATTGTACAGGTGTTTTGTGCTCCTTAGATTGCACTGAAGCAGTCATCGAAGAAGCCATTCAAAAAGGATGCAACCTCATTGTAAGTCATCACCCCATCATTTTTAAAGGCATCAAGCAATTTAGCGGGGACCACTATGTCAATAGAACGGTGCTAAAAGCCATCCATCATAATATCGCTTTGTATGCAATTCATACCAATTTGGACAATATGATCCATGGGGTCAATAGCACCCTTGCGGACCGATTACACCTAGGAAATAGACGAATTTTAGCCCCAATTCCTGGTCAATTTGACGGGAATGGACAGCCTGTTGGAGCCGGAATAGTAGGTGAATTGCCCCTGGAGACCGAGCCTGAGGCCTTCATTAGATGGGTCAAGGATCAGTTGAACTTAGAGGTGATTAAGCATACTCGATTATTAGATAAAAAATTGATAACCATAGCTTTATGTGGTGGCAGTGGCAGCTTTCTATTGGACCAAATTCAGGCGCAAAATATAGATTGCTTCATCACGAGCGACCTTAAATACCACGATTTCTTTGAGGCAGAAGATAAATACCTTTTGATGGATATTGGGCATGGAGAAAGCGAACATTTTGTTCCTGCACTAATTGTTGACTATTTAAAGCGTAAATTCCTTACCTTTGCCGTCCTCGAATCTGAGGTGAAAACGCAACCAATAAGCTACTTAAAATAAAACATTCATATGGCATCAGTCAAAGACTTTTCAGTAGAAGAAAAATTAGTGAATCTTCACAAGCTTCAAACCGTGGACAGCAGTATCGACCAGATTGAAATTCTTCGTGGTGAATTACCAATGGAAGTGAAGGATTTGGAAGATGAAGTGCAAGGGTTGGTGAACAGACAAAATAGAATCGAAGAAGAGATCAATGGTATCACTGAATTTATCGAAAGCAAGAAAGCTGCTATCAAAGAAAGCGAAGAATTGACCGCTAAGTATGAGAAGCAAAGCGAGAATGTTAAGAACAATCGTGAGTTCGAAGCCATCAACAAAGAATTAGAAATGCAAGGTTTGGAAATCAAACTTGCCGAAAAACATATCCGTGACGCAAACGAAGAATTGGCTGAAAAGATCAAGGTCTTGGATGCTGCGAAAAAGACGATTGCTGTTAAAGACGGTGTGTTAAC
Source organism: Sediminibacterium sp. (assembly GCA_044368905.1). Taxonomy (GTDB): domain Bacteria; phylum Bacteroidota; class Bacteroidia; order Chitinophagales; family Chitinophagaceae; genus Sediminibacterium. Next base: position 9,507 of record JBILIU010000048.1, read on the forward strand.
ACATAAGAAAGGTGAATTAGAAAAAATCATCGCAGATACAGAAATCGAAGAGAAAGACTTAAGAAAAAAGAGCGAAGAAGCTAGAGCACATAT
>JBILIU010000033.1:0-13108 GCA_044368905.1 Sediminibacterium sp.
AAGATTTGACCGGTAATGAAAGAAGCGCGAAAAATAGTATCTGAGCGTTTGCTCGTTTCTACCACAAAGTAAAGCAGTTTTGCATAAAAAAACAATTTTTTATGGGTTATCTTTGAACCTCGAAATATCTAATATGTTCAACCAAAGAGTCAAAATCAAGCAATTGTTAAGCGGAACCGATGCTCATTCAGCTGTCGGAGCCGAAGTAGTAGTCATGGGATGGGTGCGCACCTTCCGAAATAACCAGTTCATTGCATTGAACGATGGTAGCACCAATAACAATGTGCAGGTGGTGGCTAGCTTGGGTGAGTTTGACGAAGCTTTATTAAAACGCATCACCACAGGCGCTTCTTTAAAAGTAACAGGCGTGGTAGTAGAAAGCCAAGGTAAGGGACAGACGGTGGAAGTAAAAGCAACAGCGATTGAAGTTTTAGGAGACAGTGATGCAGAAAAATATCCTTTACAACCTAAAAAACACTCTTTAGAATTTTTAAGAGAAAAAGCACATTTACGTTTTAGAACAAACACCTTCGGATCTGTGTTTCGCATTCGTCATTCATTGGCTTTTGCAGTGCACCAATTTTTTAATGATCGCGGATTTTTATATTTAAACACACCTATCATTACTTCAAGTGATGCCGAAGGTGCTGGTGAAATGTTTCGTGTGACGACACTTCCAATGGAAGGTGCGCCAAAAAACGAAGCAGGTGAAATTGATTTTACCGAAGACTTTTTTGGTAAGAGCACCAACTTAACTGTGAGTGGACAACTTGAAGGAGAGCTAGGCGCCATGGCGTTTTCAGATATTTACACTTTTGGTCCAACCTTCCGTGCTGAAAACTCAAACACCACAAGACATTTAGCTGAGTTTTGGATGATCGAACCAGAAGTTGCATTCAATGACCTCGAAGACAACATGAATTTAGCAGAAGATTTCATGAAGCACTTAATTGCATACGTGATGAAGCACAATGCAGATGACTTAGCATTTTTAGATGCGCGTTTAGCAGAAGAAGAAAAGCAATTACCTACCGAAAAGAGATCTGGATTAGGGTTAATAGAAAAATTAAAATTTGTTGTAGAAAATAGCTTTGAAAGAATTACTTATACCGAGGCCATTGATATTTTATTAAATAGCAATCACTATAAGAAAAAGAAATTCACTTACGATGTAAAGTGGGGCATTGATTTACAAAGTGAGCATGAAAGATTCTTGGTAGAGCAACATTTTAAAAAGCCGGTGATTGTGACTGGTTATCCAGCTGCGATCAAAGCATTTTATATGCGTATGAACGATGGATGCGAAGCGGGCAAAGAGACCGTAGCTGCAATGGATATTTTAGCACCAGGCATTGGAGAGATTGTGGGTGGATCACAAAGAGAAGAGCGTTTAGATAAGCTAGAAGCTAGAATGAACGATATGCATATTCCTTTAGCCGAGATGAGCTATTACTTAGATACAAGACGCTTTGGAACTGTGCCACATGCCGGATTTGGATTAGGATTTGAGCGTATGGTACAATTTGTTACAGGCATGACCAATATCAGAGATGTGATTCCTTTTGCAAGAACACCAAAGAACTGCGAATATTAATGGGCATTGTTTATGTTTTAATTGGGGCTTTTTGTTTTGCAATTAGTAATGCTTATTGGAAAAAAGTAACATCGACTATTCCATATCAAATTGGCATGTTTTATCGCGGCATATTTGCGACCATTATTTTTTCAATTTTATATTTTGGATTTCGCCAAGCCGATTTTTTCAAATACTGGGTAGTGCGCGACATCGCAATGGACAAGGAATTTATTTTATCTATTGCACTCAGTGTGTTTAATATTTTTGGACTCGTGTTTTTTTTACAAGGTATTCAGAAAGCGCCTATAAGTGTTGTGGTGCCGGTCTCTTCGCTAAAAATATTTACCATTATAACGGCGGTGTTTATCATGGGCGAACTATGGTATAATAATTATTTAATTGCTTTTATATTAAGTACTGTTGGCTTGTTCTTATTGTATTTTAAAAGAGCAGAAATAGAAAATACAAAAGCATTTGAAAAAGGTATCTTGTATGGTATTGCATCCAGTTTTTTCTGGGGCAGTTCTTTCGCATTGTATAAATTTCCGATTGCCTGGTGGGGTCCACTTGGTTTTAGTTTAATCATTGAATCAGTAGCGATGTTATTTGGTTTAGTCTTAGTGATCAAAGATGGGCTGTTGAATCAGTTAACAACTTATTTAAAATTTGTTCATATCAGGGCTTATTTAATTTTAGGCGCCTTACTTGTCATAGGAGGCCTTGCTATTAATATGAGTTATGGTTATTTACCAGTAGTGGTGATTAATATCTTAATTATTGGCAGTCAAATTATCTCTGTGCTGATTGGTTATTTTATCTATAAAGAACGCTTAAGCATGAAACAATGGGTTGGATTGGCCTTAATTATTGCTAGTTTTTTTGTGGTTGCAATCGCCGCCTAGTCTTTCTGTTTTCTACTGATTTTCAATAAAGAAGCCTTATTTTTTGCTATTTAAGGTGGGTCTGCTTATATTTGCTCCCCGAACAAAGCAATTTGTTTGGATGGATGCAAATCCGATGGCGCTGTAGCTCAGTTGGTAGAGCAAAGGACTGAAAATCCTTGTGTCCCCGGTTCGAGCCCGGGTGGTGCCACCACTACAAAAAAGCCCTCAACGAAAGTTGAGGGCTTTTTTATGCAATCTTTATTTAATTTGTATTTGTTTTCTTTGCACGGTATGTGCTGAAAAAATACCCAATGCGCCTCCAACAATATTGGAAGGAGGATTAGCGGGGGTTGTTCCACCGCCTGGTCCAGCACCACTTATTTGACGTAGACTATTATAATATAAATAAGTTGGGTTTGAAATGCATTGCATTTCAACGGAAACAAAATCATTTAATTTTACTTTTAATGAATCTTCGCTACTGTTTAAAGGCCTTTGATTTTCTTTCCCATTATTTAGGTTATCATTAAAAAGATAATAAGTCCTGTCTAGGGTATCATTAATTACCTGAAAAAACCTATAATTATTACCCAATGTCATTGGGTCGGTATACATGGGAATCACACTATATTGAGTTTCGCTAAAAAAGGTCAATTTATTTATTGTTAAACTATCAAACGGTACTTTATTAGGCATGGTAGACTGGGCCGTGTATTTTTTTCCATCAAGCGCTACTTCTAAAAAATAAGTACTACCGTATGCGCCTTTTATTTTATTCGTTAAGTATAAACCCTTACTAGTGTATTTGAGCGTATCGGAAAGACCAAAATTGTCTTTCATGATCACCAATGCATTTGAAACTTCTGGAAATTTTGAAGCAGCTGAAACTGCTACAGATTTCGTTAGTTTAACATAATAAGGACCCATTTCGTCTGTCACAACAGCATCAATAACAAGCTTGGATTGATTTTCATCTAAGGGAAGCGTAATTTCTTTGTCACAACCCAATAAAAAAACACCCAATAAAATTGCACTAAAATATTTTTTAAGCATCATTAAAATTTGAATTGATAAGTTACACTTGGTATCCATCTAAATAAAGCGGTTTGAATAATTTGAGTTCTGGTAGGATCTGTCGGGTCTTCTTCAAAATTAATTTGATACGCATTTTCTCTGCCATACACATTATACAAACTAAAATTCCAAGACTCTTGAATTCTTTTTGTTTTTTTCTTATCATAGGTCACACTGAGGTCCATCCTATGATTGTTTGGTATGCGGTTGGCATTTCTAGAAGCATATTGGTAAACGGTTTGTCCTTGAATACCATATTGAAATCCGTACGAATGTCCTTGAATTTGATACTTACCAGTAGGAAAAGTAACGGCATCTCCCGTGTTATATACAAACACACCAGAAACAGACCATCTTGGATTAAGCGTATACACACCAACAACAGCAAGGTCATGCGTTCTATCCTGCTTTGCATTATACCAATTGTTTTCATTGATGCCGTTGATTTTTCTTTCTGTTTTGGATAAGGTATAACTAATCCAACCAGTGAATTGACCTTCTTTTTTCTTTAATAAGAATTCTAAACCATAGGCGCGCCCGATGCCATATAAAAGCTGGGATTCAACATCTTTGACGGTATAGATATCTGCTCCATTTTTATAATCTACCTGATTTTGAATATTTTTATAATAAAGCTCGGTAGATAATTCATAATTGTTCTTCTTGAATCCTTGTACATATCCAATGCTAATTTGATCCGCAATTTCGGGGAGTATATTGTAGGAGTTGCCAATCCATTGATCTGCAGGGGTTGAAGCAGTAGCGTTACTTAATAAATGTAGGTGTTGTACGTTTCTTGCATAACCAGCTTTTAAACTCACCACATCATTTAAGCGATAATTGGACGTTATTCTTGGTTCGGGATTAAGATAAGTTTTACCAAAGCTATATTTACCAATCTTTATTGAATTAATTATTTTTTCACCTTCATATTGGTTATAAATATCTCCACCCATTAAACTATAAGCAGAAAAACGCATTCCATAATCTAAACTAAGATTGTCATTCGCTTTATAATAATTACTTAAATAGATGGCGTTTTCGAGACCGTTTCTTCCTTCTTTTGTATTACTAGAGGTCACCGTTCCACTAAAGGTGGTTGGCGTAATCGTGTGTAAAATACTATTAAATCCAAAGCGCAATGTGTTTCTAGGGTTGACATAAAAAGTATAATCTTGTTTTAAATTGAGGTCCTTAATATTTGAATTAATATTAAAATTAGTAGGTCCGTTTTTTAATTTTACATTATAATTATAATCACTAAAGATCAAAGAAGTGTTTAAGAAAAGCCTACTTGAAACAATTCGGTTCCATCTTATTGTGCCTGTTTTGTTACCCCAGTCAATCCCAAAAGCGTTTTTAAGCCCCAATTCGTCTCTTCCAAAATAACCAGAAATAAATAATTTATTCTTTGCATCAATTTTAAAATTTGCTTTCATATTCAGGTCATAGAAATACAACACCGTACCCTTAAACTCTTCAGACCCAATCAGAAAAGCATCCGCGTAAGTTCTTCTTCCAGAAATGATAAAGGAAGACTTGTCTTTTTGCAATGGCCCTTCTACACTTATTCTACTAGCGATTAAACCTATGCCGCCATTCACATTAAGTTCCTGGTTATTGCCATCTTTCATTTTTACATCCAACACGGAAGACAATCTACCGCCGTATTGTGCGGGTGTGTTACCTTTTATAAGTGTGACATCTTTAATGGCATCGCTATTGAATGTGCTAAAAAAACCAAGCAGGTGCGATGCGTTATATACAGGCGCCTCGTCTAATAAAATTAAATTTTGATCTGCACTTCCCCCTCTAACATAAAAGCCACTATTACCTTCTCCGGCAGATTTCACACCAGGCAAGAGTTGAAGTGTTTTTAAAATATCTTTTTCTCCAAATATCACTGGGATCTTATTGATTGCTTTTATGTCCAGCGACTCTGTACCCATTTGAGCCTTTAAGAGATTGTCATTTTTTCTTCCACTTTCAACTACCACTTCTTTTAATAAATTCGCTGGCTTTAAAAAAATATTTAAACTTATATTTTCCTCAAGTGTTACTTGCTGCTTGTATTTTTCATACCCAAGTTGAGTAATTAAAAGATTATATTTTCCCTTTGGTAGTGCAATAGCATAAAAACCATATTCATTGGTAAGCACACCAAGATTTGGTAATTCTTCAATTCTTACCACCGCCCTAATAATAACTTCACCGGTTAATTGATCTTTTAAATTGCCATTGACAACAAATTTCTCTTGTCCAAATACAAATTGAATTTGAAAAATGCAGAGCATCGTAAATACAAGAAGGAGGTAGCGTTTTATTTGTGCGAAATTCATCATACACAAAGTTATAAACTATTCCTGTTTTTATTTTCATATTTATGTTAAACTAGTTTAATATTTATATCAATCGACACAAACCTTTCATCCTATTTTATCGATGCAATAGAAAATTTTCGATAATTTAGACGAGTCAATTTTTAGTTCATCTTTTACTTATTTTCGTGCTTAAATTAAATCCAATGCGTTATTTATTTATTTTCTCATTTCTACTTTGCGTCTTGTCATCCTCTGCACAATATTCGAATCCTCCAATCATTCGTACAGAGCAAATCAATATTGCTAGAGATAGTTTTGGTGTGCCACATATTTTTGCACCCACCGATCCCGAAGTGGCCTATGGTCTTGCTTGGGCACACGCAGAAGATGATTTTGCAACCATGCAAATGTTGATCTTAACAGGCAAAGGAAAAGTAGCCACGCATTTAGGAAAAAAAGGAGCGCCGATTGATTTTGTTTTTGGATTATTAAATACAAAAGCAACTGCAATTGCACAAATGAATCAGTTTGATCCTAAGTTTATTCAATTATTAAAAGGTTATTTGTTGGGATTAGAGGCTTATGCCAAAGCACATCCTGATAAAGTGTTGAACAAACATGTGTTTCCAATCACCATCGAGGAATATTTAGCTTCTGCTGCTTTTTCTGTTGCGATTTTTTGTGGCGTAGATAAAGCCTTACCAAAAATTTTAAATGGTACGATTCCAAAATTAGAAGGATTTACAGGAGAAGGTAGTAATGCATTTGCGATCAATGCTAAGAAATCTACTTCGGACGAAACGATGTTAGTAATCAATGCACATCAGCCGATTGAGGGTCCAACCGCATTTTATGAGGCACATCTACAAAGCGAAGAAGGTTGGAATATATTAGGTGGATTGTTTCCGGGTGCGCCAATGATTTTTCATGGTGTGACGCCCAATTTAGCTTGGGCACATACCGTTAATTTTCAAGATAAAATAGATATCTATCAATTAGAAACAAGCAAGTCTCATCCTGGTGAATATAAAGTAGACGGTAATTGGTTAAAATTAGAAAAGCGAAAAATTAAATTAAATATCAAAGGCATTCCTTTTCCAATATACAAAACAGCTTACCAGTCTATCTATGGTCCAACCGTAGCCACACCAAAGGGTGAATTCTTTTCCATGCGCTTACCTGCATTAATGGACGCAGGGGCATTGCAACAATGGTATGCAATGAACAAGTCAACTAATTTTAAAGAATTCAAAAGCGCATTGGAGCAAAATCATTTGCCCATGTTTAATATCATGTATGCAGACAAAGCAGACAATATCTTTTATATCTCTAATGGCAAAATGCCCTATCGTAATAAAGACACAAGCTATCATTGGAATAGTACTTTGCCTGGAAATACAACAGCTACTTTATGGAATGAATATAAACCCTTGAGTGCCTTACCACAAATGTTGAATCCTAAAAGTGGTTATTTATTCAATGCCAATCACTCACCTTTTTTAGCAAGTAGCGAATCAGATAATTTAAATCCAAAGGATTTTGATGTGAATGATGGCTATGAAACCTATCATGATAACAGAAGCAGACGCGCTAAAGACTTGATTGACCAATTAGATAAAATTAGTTACGAAGATATTAAGCGCATTAAGTTTGATCGTCAATTACCAAATCCAATTTTGTTTCCATATGGATTTACTGCAGACACGATGTTTATGGTGGATGAAAACAAATATCCACAACTAGCTTCCATCATTACCACTTTAAAAAACTGGGACCTCAATGCAGTTGCGGAAAGCAAGGGCGCATTGATTTATAATTTAGCATATTATAATGTGCCAGTGGTGATGGAAGGTCGCAAGAACGACAAGCTAACGATGGCAGAAGCGGTAAAAGTGTATCAAATCATTTATGACTTTTTACAAAGCAATTATGGCCGAACAGATTTAACATTGGGAGATGTGCAAAGATTGGTTAGAGGAAAAGAAAACTGGCCACAGGGCGGTATGCCAGATGTGCTAGCTGCAGTGATGTCTGAGCCTTTTGGAAAAGATAAAAGAAAAATGAATAGCGGAGATGCCTATATTAATTTTGTAAGATTCCCTAAAAATGGCGGATTGCCGCTCATTGAAACAGTGAATACTTTTGGTGCAAGTTTTAATGAAGGCGACAAACACTTTAATGACCAAAGAGCCATGTATCAGGGACAACAATTAAAAAGAATGACTTTAGATAAAACAGAAGTCCTTCAAAAAGCAGTAAGACAATATCATCCGGGGAATTAAACTTTTAATGCCACTGTGGAATTGAAGGATAGTTTTAAATATTTTGGATTTCTTACAAACAAAAAAGCCCTCAATCATGATTGAGGGCTTTTTTATAATCAAGTATAATTATTACTTTGATCTTCTTCTAGCTTCTTCAGCATCCTTGTAGATTCTGATCCAAGTTAAAGATATATCGATGATGGCCAATAAAGGACCTAGTATAATCACCATCACCACTTCTAATCCTGGTGAATAACCAATAACGCCATCTAAAGATATATTTTTAGAGCGCTTAAAGAGTTTGTACACACAGTAAATGGCCGATACGACCCAGATACCAAAAAGAATATTCTTATCCATAATTTTATTTTAGTGAATATAATATATTTTGTTTTATTTGCAATACATCAATGATCCTAATCATGAAAAAAAGTCTATTTTATTGCAGCTTGCTGCTTTTAGTTATATCAAATAAATTAACAGCGCAATGGCCGGGCCCATTCAATGCCATTTTACCAAGCATTCAAGATAGTGTTGCTAAAAAAGTACTAGCAAGCCCCAATACATATAGATTTCAGCTTGTATATACACAAATTGATAGAGATCAAAAGGGCGTACCACATTTTACAAACCATACATTGTATGCGGATGCAGATTATTATTTTAATCCAGCATCGATGGTTAAAATGCCCCTTGCATTTTTAGCGATGGAAAAATTATATGAATTAAACCAGCCTGGCGTTAATAAGTTTACGACTATGCAATTTGATAGTAATTATCAAAGACAAGTAGCCATGACTGCAGATTCAAGTGCTCAAAATAAAAAACCATCTATTGCACATTTTGTTAAGCGCGCATTTTTGATATCTGAAAACGATCCCTATAATCGATTGTATCAATTTGTGGGTCAGGGTCCAACGAATCAAAAATTAATTGCTAAGGGGTATACCAGCACTAAGATCACCAGACAATTTATGGGCTACACAGAAGATCAAAATAGACATACCAATGGGATCAATTTTGTAGATGAAAAAGGTTTGCCAATTTTAAAACTTGCTCCTCAGTATAATAAAGACAGTTTTCAATTTGGGACGCCTATTTTAATTGGTGATGCGCATTGGAACAGCAAGGACGAAGTGGTGAAGGCCCCTTTTGATTTCACAAGACATAATAATATCTCTTTAGTAGACATGCAAAAAATGTTGCAGGCAGTTTTGTTTCCTGCTTCAGTGCCAAAACAAAGCAGATTCAATATGTCCGAATCAGACAGGTTGTTTTTATTACAATATTTATCACAGTATCCTTCGGAAACCGACTATCCAAAATACGATAGTGCACATTTTTATGATAGCTATGTGAAATTCTTTTTCCAAGACAGTACCCATACTATGCCAAAGCATATCAGGGTTTTCAATAAAGTAGGATGGGCTTATGGATTCTTAACAGATGTGTCTTATGTGTTGGATATCAAAAATAATATTGACTACATGCTCTCCGCTACCATTTATGTGAATAGCGATGGCGTGGTGAATGATTCAAAATATGATGAGGAAGCTGTTGGCTTTCCTTTTTTAAATCAAATTGGAAAAGCGTTTTATGAATATGAAATAGCACGTCCTAGAAAATTCAAACCAATCTTAAAAAACCAAGTGAAGCAATACGAAAAACGCAACCCAAAAGATACTAGGCCTAGCATTTTAAATGCGGACAACTAAGATCTATTGGATTGCGTCTCTATATTGAAGCAAGCACCTATTCTACCAAATGGCGCCCATTCCTAAATCCCACAATTGCTTGTTGAGTGCAGGAATCGCTACATTTTTTAAGTTAAGCCCTCTTGCTTTTAACTTTTCCCACTCAGCAGTATATTCTTTCAATAAATCTAAATTTGGTTGATTCACCTGAGGAATATCACTTTCTGTTTGATTCATCATGAACATATAGTTTGCAGTGAATTTATTAGGGAAGTTCTCTACATCATCATAAGAAGTTGATTTTCTTTGAATCATATCTTCATCCCATGCTTTTAAATTTGTAATTAAACTTGCTGCATTTTCTTTTAAGCTTGCATATTGTGCACCGCTATAATTTGCATCTGACTTTAATTTTTTAACCAAAGCTTCGATATGCGTAGCATTGTCTTTTAATTGGTTCACCATTTGGTGCATTTCAGTTACTGTACTTTCCATCAGACGCATCAAATCATCATATTGTTGGTATTCACTTGCAGTCGTGCCAAAATTTGGATTAGCTTGAATCACGCCTGTTGTGGTTCCAACCATTTTTCCATCAGCCAATATACGTATGGTATAATTACCTGGAATCGCTTTGTGACCACTAAAACTACTTTCAATATATACATTTGGAATGGCCGTAGTCGTTGCATGACGAAGGTTCCATACAAAACGATTCAAACCCTTGTCCTTGCTTAATGTAGGATCTCTTCTTGGCGCGCCGTCATATCGTTTATAATTTTCGTCCGCCTTTGAACTAAAACGACGAACTAGTTTGCCGGATGCATCCATAATTTCCATACTCAGTTCAACCCCATCTTCCATCTTCGGCAACTGATAATATAAGACCATGCCTGTTGCCGGATTAACACCTGCTTTGGACTTTGCACCTGTAAAATCAGCATCATTATCATCCATTTCGCTAGATCCCATTACTAATAAAACTGCATCAGGTTTATAAATTTTTACATTGCTAGTATCTGCTTTAAATGCTCGAATTAAATTTAAATCATCTAATATCCAAAAAGACCTACCTGATGTTGCAGCAATTAAATTGTTTTGATGCACACGTAAATCTGTGATTGGTGTAATTGGTAAATTTAATTGGAATGAACTCCAATTCTTACCACCATTATTAGACATGTACACGCCTAATTCTGTACCCGCATACAATAAATCTTTAACGACATTATCCTCGCGCACCACTCTTGTAAATGCATTGTTTGCAATGCCTGTATTTATTTTAGTCCAAGTAGTTCCATAATCTGTTGATTTATATAAACCAGGATTATGGTCGTTGAACTTATACCTTGTGGTTGCAATGTATACTGTTGCTTTATCATGCGGCGATACTTCAATCGCGTTGATTAAACACTCAGCCAATCCTGCAGGCGTTATATTTTTCCAATTAGCGCCACCATCTTTTGTTAAGTACACATAACCATCATCACTACCTGTATAGATCACACCTTTTTCGTGTACCGACTCCATCACATAAGCGAGTGTGCCATAATTTTCTGCACCCACCGCCTCGTTTGTAAATGGAATACCAGGTGTTCCTTGTTTTGATTTTTCGTTGCGCGTTAAATCTGGTGAAACTTCTTTCCATGTTTTTCCCATGTCGGAAGTTTTCAATAAAAATTGTGATCCATGATAATAGGTATTAGGCTCATGCTTGCTCCAAATGATTGGCGCGTTCCAGTTATATCTGTACTTAATATCTTTTGCGTCTCTTCCTAAATACTGAATTGGCGCAGCCATGATATTGGTACTCCCTTTTGTTTTTGTATCTAATACTTCGATGGTTCCTTGGTAAGATCCACCTAAAACATATCTTGGATTGTTTGGATCAAATGCCAAAAACGCACTTTCGCCACCTGCAGATGCAGACCAGCTTCTTTCATCTATTCCTCCGGCGCCAATGGCGCGACTTGCAATTTTAACGGAACTATTGTCTTGTTGTCCAGCATAAATATTGTAAGGCACTTCATTGTCTACATTGATTCTATAAAATTGTGCAGTAGGCATATTATTTTGACTGCTCCAAGACTTGCCTCCATCATGCGTTACAGCCGCACCACCATCATCAGCAATGACCATGTTCTTACCATTGCTAGGATGAATCCATAAATCATGGTAATCACCATGCGTGCGTGCAAAGTCTGTAAAGGTTTTACCACCATCAATTGATTTTAAAGAAGGTGCACTCATTACATAAACATTGTTTTCGTTGGTAGGATCTGGAAACAGTTCAATATAATACCATGCACGTTGAATCAAGCGATGGCTTTTATTAATTTGAGACCAGCTTGCACCTGCATCATCAGACACGTATAAACCACCTGCGTCTTTGCTAAAATCACTTTCAATTAATGCAAAAACTTTTTCTGGATTTGCTCTTGATACAGCGATAGACATCTTACCCATTTCTTTTGGTAAGCCATTTTCCATTTTCACCCAGTTGTTACCACCGTCGGTAGACTTATACAATCCACTACCCGGACCACCACTGATTACCTGCCATGGTAAACGACCATGCTCCCACATTGCAGCATACATAATAGAGGGATTATGCATATCCATTGATAATTCTGCACAACCGGTTTTATCATCTACATATAATACTTTTTTCCAAGTAGCACCACCATCAACAGATTTGTAAATACCACGTTCAGTTGATTTACTATACAATGCACCCTGAGCTGCAACAAAAACGATGTTTGGATTTTTTGGATCAATTGCAATTCTTGAAATATGTTGTGTCGCATCTAGTCCCATTTTTTTCCATGTCTTTCCTGCGTCTGTACTTTTATACACCCCATCTCCATGATGTGTCATCACGCCTCTTATTGCGTGTTCACCCATGCCCACGTATACAATATTGGCATCACTTTCTGCAACTGCAACCGCACCCACAGAGCCTGTTTTAAAAAATCCGTCAGAAATATTATCCCAACTCATTCCGCTGTTTTCAGTTTTCCATAAACCCCCACCAGTAGTGCCCATATAATAGATGTCTCTATTATTGATTACGCCAGTTGCCATATTGGACCTGCCTCCTCTAAAGGGACCAATACTTCTCCATTTTAACGGAGATAGTTCTTTGTTTACATCCTGCGCAAACCCCAATTGCGTAGATACTATTAAGCATAGTAAAGCGATTATCTTTTTGATCATAAAATAGTTTTAGATAGATTAAATTTAAGCAAAAAAATAGACCCATTGTGCAATGAGTCTATATATCTTTTTTAGAACT
>JBILIU010000129.1:0-3491 GCA_044368905.1 Sediminibacterium sp.
CTGTCAAAGGGTTCATGTCACCACCATAAGAACTGTTATCATTTGCAGTTACTGGAACTCCATCTAATACATATAATGGTTGGCTAGATGCAGAGATAGAAGAGTTACCTCTTACACGCACTGTTACTGCTTGACCTAATTTACCAGATTGGCTATTAACGAATACACCCGCAGCTTTACCTTGTAATGCCGCATCCACACTTGGTGTTGGCATGTACTCGATATCTTTACCTTTAACGCGGGCAATGTTACCAGTTAATTCTTTTTTAATCAATGATCCACCGAAACCAGTCACAACCACTTCAGAAAGTGATTTTACATCCTGTTTCAGTACAATTAAAAAAGACTTCGCATTGGTAGAAACCTGACGGCTTTCGTAACCTACTGCGATTACCTCTAATACTTTGTTTGCTTGAACTGCAATAGTGAAATTACCTTGTGCATCAGAGTTAACCCCTGTTTTAGTTCCTTTTACAAGTACACTCGCACCTGCAATTGGAGCACCAGATTCGTCGGTAACCTTACCATTGACTGTTGTGTTTTGAGCTATTGCTACTCCAATCATAAGAAAGGACGCAAGAAAACTCAATAGAAAAAATTTTTTCATCATAGAATTTATTTTTTTGAAAAAACCATATTGGATTGGTTGCAATTTAACAAAATTTTAGACTTTATATACCTTTTATAAAAAAATCTTTAAATTTATTAATAATATTTATGAATATTATAATATTAATTTATGATTTTAATTGCTCTGTATTTCATTTTTTGACAAGAAAATCCTCGTTTTTCGGCAATTACTGAGTAAAAAAATGAGAATCAAGGTATCTTTACCCAATGAGTAAGTCAAAATCTGCCTTTTTTTGTACCAATTGTGGCTATGAGTCCGCAAAATGGGTTGGCAAATGCCCAGCCTGTAACGAATGGAATACGTTTACAGAGGAAGTGATCGATAAAGGCAAGGGGAACACCCAAACTTGGGAGGATTATGCCCTAACTCAAAAAGGGACCGAAGTCATTGCGATCAATGAAGTCCAAAGTCAATCAGAAAAAAGAATTGATAGCTCAGATCCAGAATTGAATCGCGTTTTAGGTGGCGGCATAGTGCTGGGTTCTATCGTACTTGTTGCAGGAGAACCAGGCATCGGAAAAAGTACTTTGTTTTTACAACAAGGTTTAATGATGAAGGATCAAACTGTATTATATATCAGTGGAGAGGAAAGTATTCAGCAAATTAAAATGCGCGCAGACCGATTAAGTCTTGAGAATGACCATTTTTATTTATTGACCGAAACGCATACGCAAGCAATTTTTAAAGCGATAAAAAAATTAAAACCAACTGTGGTGATTGTGGATTCAATTCAAACACTTGAATCCAATTTAATTGATGCTGCAGCTGGAAGTATTTCACAAATCAAACAAACTGCTGCAGAATTTCAAAGATTTGCAAAAGAAACGGGTACACCTGTTTTTTTAATTGGCCATATCACTAAAGAAGGTTCCATTGCTGGACCAAAAATTTTAGAACATATGGTGGACACTGTCTTACAATTTGAAGGAGACCGTCATTACGCCTATAGAATGTTACGTACTTTAAAAAATAGATTTGGAAGTACAAGTGAATTAGGAATTTATGAAATGACTGGAACGGGTATGAAAGTAGTAACCAATCCTTCTGCATTTTTAATTGCACAAAGAAACGATTCCTTAAGTGGAAGTACCATTGCTGCTGCGATGGAAGGCATGCGTCCATTATTGATAGAAGTGCAAGCTTTAGTAACACAAAGTGTATATGGCACTCCTCAAAGAACAGTTACTGGATTTGATTTAAGAAGATTACAATTATTATTAGCGGTGTTGGAAAAGCGCGGTGGGTTTGCGTTTGGCATGAAAGATGTTTTTGTCAATATCGCAGGTGGACTAAAAATCGAAGACCCTTCATTGGATCTTGCTGTGATTCTTGCATTGCTTTCGTCCTACGAAGACATTCCATTACCTCAGGGTATTTGTTTTGCAGGGGAAGTAGGATTGAATGGTGAAATTCGTGCAGTGAATAGAATTCAACAACGCATTGCCGAAGCAGAAAAATTAGGATTTGAAAAAATTATTATTTCTGGATTCAATACCAAGGGCATCGATACAAAAAAACATAGTATCGAAATTATTCCTGTAGAAAGAGTCGACGAAGCTTATCGATTATTTTTCTAATCTTGAAAATTTTTGACGGTATACGAAACTATCTAAATGCTTTTTTGCATTTATTGTACCCGCAGATTTGTTTTGGATGTGGTACAGATCAAGTTGCAAAAGCCATGCCTTTATGCCAAAAATGTATCCAAGATTTGCCATTCACTGATTTTTTTAGCATCTCCGAAAATCCAATTGAAAAAATATTTTGGGGCAGGGCCGATATTCAAAATGCTGGTGCACTACTATTTTTTACAAAAGACAGTTTAGTTCAAACATTGATCACAGAATTAAAATACCATCACAATAAAAAAGTGGGTATTTTATTTGGGAAATTAATGGGCGAAGCGATTGCAGTAGAAGAAAAATTTAACCAGATTGATTTAATCATTCCTATTCCAATTAGCGCTTCCAAAATTAATAGTAGAGGCTTTAATCAGAGCGAAGTGATTGCCATTGGGATGCAGCAGGTTTGGCATAGGCCAATATGCAACGATGTTTTAATCAAAAAAAGCTGGTCCAATTCACAAACAAAGAAAAATAGAAAAGCAAGGCTGCAGCAATTGCCCGACCTCTTTTTTTTACAAAAACCAACTAGTATTGAAGGCAAGCATATTTTACTTGTGGACGATGTTTTAACCACAGGAGCCACTTTAGAGGCGGCCGTCGCAAGCTTGATGACCGGGTCGCCTGCCTCGGTTTCGATTGCCGTGGCCGCTTATACACTCTAATTAGATGTTTTAGTCAATCATATCCTAAACTTTTTGATTGATTTCTTGTTATATTTAATACCTCAAACATTCAATTATTGATTATGAAAACGATATTAAGTTTCTTATTTGTTGCTTGCAGTTTATTCACAAATGCGCAAAGCATCCATAGCTTTAAAGTTAAAAGTATTGATGGCGGTCAGATTGATTTGTCAAAATATAAAGGCAAAAAAATCATGGTGGTCAACACAGCAAGTCAATGTGGTTATACACCTCAATATGCTTCATTGCAAAAAGTATATAGTCAATACAAAGACAAATTAGTGATCATTGGTTTCCCATGCAATCAATTTGGTGGACAAGAACCAGGCACGAATGCTGAAATCGTGGAATTCTGTGAAAAAAATTATGGCGTTACTTTCCCGCTAGCAGATAAAGTAGATGTGAAGGGTACTGATCAATCTTCGATCTACCAATGGTTGACTCAAAAATCAAAAAATGGCGTTTTAGATGCGACCATTGGTTGGAATTTCAATAAATTTTTATTGGATGAAAATGGAAAAATGTTGGCATATTTTCCAAGCAATGTAAAAC
>JBILIU010000034.1:0-13066 GCA_044368905.1 Sediminibacterium sp.
AAATTTTAACTGGAATTTTCTCA
This sequence comes from Sediminibacterium sp., assembly GCA_044368905.1. Classification (GTDB taxonomy): domain Bacteria; phylum Bacteroidota; class Bacteroidia; order Chitinophagales; family Chitinophagaceae; genus Sediminibacterium. The sequence continues at coordinate 24 of JBILIU010000034.1, forward strand.
AATGATTCAAGCATAATTATGAGTTGTGAATTTGAATATTAAAGTTATAAAAAGGCCTCAATAATGAGGCCTAAATTTTAATCAACTTTATTGATTTTAATGATATTGGTTGGTAAGTGTAATTGAATTGGGGTACTGCCTGTATTGATCACTACATCACCCGTATGCACAAATCCTTGCGCTTTCAAAACTTGGATTTGATCTTTAATAATTTCATCTAAACTTTCTTCCTTATTATAATAGAGCGCCTTCACACCCCAACTCAATGACAATTGGTTCACTAAGCTTTGTTTTTTTGTGAAGATGAATAAGGGAGATCTAGGGCGGAAACTGCTTAACATAAATGCAGTATAACCACTTTGGGTCATACCTACAAGTGCATTTGCATTGCTATCTTCCGATAATTTAGAGGCATTGTAACAAACCGCATCACTCAAGAAGGAAGGAGAGTGGGGCTGTGGTTTTAAATCTTCTGAACGATTATATTTATATCCATTTTCTTCTACTTCGGTGATAATCTTACGCATGGTCTCAATCACGAGTACTGGGAATTGACCTGTTGCAGTTTCACCACTCAACATCACCGCATCAGCACCTTCAATCACCGCATTGGCAACGTCTGTGATTTCAGAACGGTTTGGCTTCACTCTATCAATCATAGATTCCATCATTTGTGTTGCCACAATCACTGGCTTTGCTCTATGAATACATTTCCTAATCAATTCTTTTTGGATCAAAGGAATTTTCTCTACTGGTAATTCAACACCTAAATCTCCACGAGCAATCATAATCGCATCACTAGCAATAATGATATCGCGGATATTCGTTAAGGCCTCCGGCATTTCTATTTTCGCAATAATTTTTGCGTTGCTCTTATGTTCGATTAAGATGCCTCTTAACATCTCAATATCAGCCACACGCTTTACAAAGCTCAACGCAACCCAGTCCAGTTCTTCTTTAATAATGAATGCAGCATCTTCTAAATCTTTTTCCGTTAATGCTGGTAAGGATATTTTTGTATCAGGTAAGTTAATTCCTTTTTTAGAAGAAATAATGCCACCAAGTGTTACTTTCACTTTCACGTCACCATTCGATTCTACACTGTGAACCAACACTTCAATTTTACCATCATCAATCATGATCGTATTGCCCACCACCACATCACCAGCTAGGTTAGGGTAGGATACATATATTTTTTCTAGGGTTCCAACACATTTATTATTGGTGAATGTTAAGATATCGCCTTCCTTTACTTCTAATCGATTGTTCTCAATTTCACCTACTCTTAATTTAGGCCCTTGTAAGTCACCTAAAATGGCCACTGAACAATTTAATTCTTTATTGATACCTCTAATATTGTCAATGATTTTCTTTTTGTCTTCATGGCTTCCATGAGAAAAATTTAATCTAAATACGTTCACACCTGCAATGACTAAATTCTTTAATTGGTCATAGGTTTCGCAAGCTGGACCAACTGTTGCAACGATTTTAGTTTTATGGTGTTTCTGTTTGTAAGTAGATGCGCTCATTGTATTTATTGGGATTGTTTGTTTACTTGTTTATATAGATTAACTAGCTAAGATCTTGACAATCTTTAACCATTCTTCTGAAATTTTTTGTTTTGCTTTTACAGCGCTGTCTAAAGGGGTGTATTTCATTTTATTGTCCTCGATACCCACCATGACATTATGTTTTCCATTCAATAAACATTCAACAGCATGGTAGCCCATTCTGCTTGCAATCAAACGATCTAAACAAGTTGGTGCGCCACCTCTTTGTATATGTCCTAAAATACAAACACGTATATCTGCATTTGGAAGTTTAGTTTTTAAATAGTCACCCACTTGATTTCCACCTCCAAATTCATCTCCTTCGGCCACAACAATTAGGTTGACTAATTTTCTTCGTTTTTCTTTTTCTGTCAAATTAGCAACCAATGCTTCCATATCTGTTTTTGATTCTGGAATCAAGATATTTTCGGCACCAGTCGCGATACCGCTATGTAATGCAATATAACCTGCGTCACGTCCCATCACTTCAACTACAAATAAACGATCATGTGCATCTGCCGTGTCTCTAATTTTATCAATTGCTTCTACAGCTGTATTCACTGCCGTGTCAAAACCAATGGTAAAATCACTCCCTGCAATATCTTTGTCAATTGTCCCTGGTATTCCTATACAAGGGATATCGAATTCATTGCTAAATTTTTGTGCGCCTTTGAAACTACCGTCTCCACCTATAACAACGATACCGTCAATGCCTCTTTTTTTAAGATTTTCGTAAGCAATCTTTCGTCCTTCAGCTTCAAAGAAATCTTTACTTCTTGCTGTTTTTAAAATTGTCCCACCTCTTTGAATGATATTGGCTACCGACTTTGAATTCATCTGAAAAATATCATCCTCAATCATTCCATTGTACCCTCTGGTCACCCCAAATACTTCTAAACCATGGTATAAACCTGTTCTAACAACTGCTCTAATAGCAGCGTTCATTCCGGGGGCATCACCACCAGAGGTTAAAACAGCTATTTTATGTACTTTTTTAGTAGACATGTTGATTCAATTTGTCATTTAATGTATTGATTTACAATATCAAACCAATACAATGTAAAAGAAACCGAGCTACAAATTTAATCAATTCAGCCCAATTTTCCATTCAATTTATAAACAGTTTTGTCATGCTAACGCATGTTATTAATGTGTAGGAATTAAGTTCTAATGTGAACCTAATCAAAGCATTACAATATAATTCAGCTTGCAGAGCTGTATTATTTTTTTATTAAATGTATTTCAGCCATCATACATCTTGTGCTACCACCGCCTAGGGCTTCAATGGTGGGGATAGAGATGGGAAGAAGGGGATTGTATTTTTCTAAGCTTTTTAGTTGTGCTGCATTGAGTGTTGAATAGGCTTGCTCAGACATAATTAAATGAGGTTTTTCGACTATGTCGAATACTTGTAACATATTACCTGCAAAATGATTTAGTTGATCCTGGCTAATCTCAATGACTTCTTTATTAGATTGTACAAAGCTATCTAACAGCATTTGTTTTTCTTTTTCGTTGGGAATACTATCCAAACATATGACCACGAATTGATCGCCCATGCACATCATTACATTGGTATGATAAATGGGTTGAGCTTTATCATCCACTGCTATAAAGCTTATAGGTTTGAATTGCATTTTATCGCACCAGTAGGTAAAGGCCTCTTTATTTAGTCTTTCAGATAAACAACCATAGGCAGTTTTATTTTGGTGATCAAGTACCATACTGCCTGTACCTTCTAAAAATTTTCCTTCTTTTTCGAAATGGGTTATATCAAGTAGGTTTTCAATTTTATAATTAGCTTGTAGAAATTCAATTACGCTTGATTTTCTTTCGGCTCTTCTATTTTCTGCATACATGGGATACAAGCAAAGCGTTCCGCCAGCGTGGGTGGAAACCCAGTTATTTGGAAAAATAGCATCGGGGGTAGAAGGGTCTTTGGTGTCTTGGATAACTTTTACTTCAATTTGATGTGCACGCAATTGCTCCACCATTGTATCGAATTCAGCAATGGCTAATGCATTGGCATTTTCAATATTGATATTAGATTGAAAAAAATTATTTGCTGCCGTTTGCTGGTTAAAATAAAATTGATAAGGTCGAACCATTAAAATTTCCATATCTAATTTTTATTAAAATCAATTTAACCCTTTTTATTTGCTTTCCAATAGCAATAAATCGTTAAAAGCAATCTCGTATTCCTTGTTCTTAGCGCTAATGATTGTATTTTTTTCTTGGTAGCTTTTTTCTACAATTTGCATTTTGGCAGGATCTGCATAAATAGCAGGGTTGGCCATTTCTACTTCAATGGCAGCTTTTTCTGTTTGCAAGGTTGCTATATTTTGTTCAATTTGAGAGATAACTTTTTGTAATTTTTGAATTTGCTTTTGCAAATCCTTGTCAATAGCTTGAGGTTTCACTTCTGCTACTACTGGCTCAACTTTTTTTTCGACTGGTTTTGGGGCTTGCTTTGGAGCTTCAGGATTGGCAGCTTTTTGCTTTGCCATTCTTTCTTTCCATTCAACCCATTCTGCATAATCACCTTTGAATTCTATAATTTGCTCGTCTTCTATTTCCCAAATCTTATTCGCAGTTTTTGAAATAAAATAACGATCGTGACTCACTAATATGATAGAGCCATCATATTTCGTCAAGGCTTCTGCCAATAATTCCACAGTGGCCATGTCTAAGTGGTTGGTAGGCTCATCTAGCATTAAAAAATTGGCTTTGCTAATAATGGTTTTAGTCAAAGCAACTCTCGCTTTTTCTCCTCCACTCAATACTTTAATTTTTTTATCAATTTCATCTCCGCCAAACAAGAAGCATCCTAACAATGCACGAAGTTCTAAATCTGTTTTTTTAGTACCACATTCTTGCACTTCTTGTAAAATGGTATTGTTCAAGTTTAAAGATTCTAATTGATGCTGTGCATAAAAACTTTCATCTACATTATGGCCCCAAACCCTTTCCCCTTCGTGGCTTTCCATACCCGCTACAATCCTCAATAGGGTAGACTTTCCTTTACCATTGGCGCCAATCAAAGCAATCTTATCGCCTCTTTCAATCTCTGCAAATGCATTTTCTAAAATGGTTTGAGCAGGGTAGGTCTTACTAACACCTTTTAAGTCTACTAATACTTTACCTGGTGTTTTATCTACAGCAAAATTGATCCTAATATTCGGTCTTTCAATTTGTACATCCTCAATCACATCTAAACGGTCTAATCTTTTTTGAATCGACTGTGCTTGAGCAGCCTTAGATGCCTTGGCTTTAAAACGTTCTATAAAACGTTCTTGTTGTCTGATATAGTCTTGTTGATTTTCGAAAGCCCTTTGTTGTATCTCTACACGCTGTACTTTTTCTACTTCATAATAGGCATAATCTCCAGTGTAAAAATTAAGTTGTTGTTGGTATACTTCAACAATTTTATTCACCATTTTATTTAAGAAGTACTTGTCGTGACTCACAATGACCACACTGCCTTTATAATGCAATAAATATTTCTCTAACCATTCAATACTTGGTAAGTCTAAGTGGTTGGTAGGTTCATCTAGTAAAAGTACATCTGGGGCTTGCAATATCATTTTAGCCAATAGCACACGCATTCTCCAGCCTCCACTAAATTCTTTATATGGACGTGCTAAATCCTTGGTTGTGAAACCTAAACCATGTAAAACTTCTTCGGCTTTATGTTCAATATTATAACCATCCAATACATCTAATTCATGTAAAGCATCTGTGTATTTAATTAAAATATCATTGTCTTCGGGGTTGGCTTCTAATGCGATACCAAGGGCCTCGATTTCTTTTTCTAATGCACGTACTCTTTCAAAAGCGCCTAATGCAACTTCAGTAATGGTTTCACTGGTATCAAAACTCAATAAATCCTGGTGTAAATAGCCAATAGTAGTGTCTTTGCCTTTTTCTACCGTCCCTTTTGAAGGCGTGTACTGTCCAACCAATAGTTTCAAAAGGGTTGATTTTCCCGTTCCATTGTATCCAATTAATCCTATTCTTTCACCTGGTTGGATATGCCAAGAAGCATCCGTTACGATTGCTCTAGCACCAAACTCAAAAGTGACGTTTTGTAAGCCTATTAACATATTATTTCAATTCTGTGCGCAAAGTTACAGAGATGTGGTGGCTATTTATGCATATTTTTGAAAAAAATCTGTATGTCTAAATTGTTAATACTGCTTTTAATGTGTTTCATAATGGCTTGTGGAAACAAGGATAATGAATCAATGAACAAAGTCGTGACCAAATTTAGCGGGGAAAGACATGATCCTAATTTAGATCAACAGATACAACCATTGTTGAACCAATATTTTGCAGTCATGGCGCATTTGCAAGAGCAGGACAGTGCCGATTTAGTTTTATATGGTACAAATATGATCATGCTTGCGGATAGTTTGTCCCAACAAGATCTATCCCTTGATACAGCAACCAATCATGCGGCAATTCAAGGGCTAACGAATATTCAATACGAAATGTCTGCAATCTTAATGGAATCCAGCCCAGCAGAGCGCATCATTGGGGCTCAAATGTTAAGCTTACAGTGGATACATTTTCTGGCTGCGATTGGTTATCAAAAGCAAACCATCTATATATTTTCAGATATGGAGGAAACCTATTGGATGGGATTAAAAAATAAATCGAGTAATCCTTTTGTGAGCGGCGGGGATGTAAGTTATACTCCAGTATACGTATTGCAGGAACTAAAATAGGTCACCTAATCCAGTATCGGAGGCTCGTAAATAATCAATAATTTTGCATTGATTTTATTGGTGGATGTAATAAAATATTCCTGTCTATTCTTGCCGTCCTTGAATAATAGCAGGGCAGTATTTGGAGGCACAGTACCCATATTGTGTGCTACAATGATCACTTCGTGTTCCCTTATATTTTCAGTAAAATTAAATTCAAGGTGGATGGCTTTATAGCTTAATCTTTTCTTGTTTACGAGTAGTTTTTTATTGTCAAATACGATGATTGTATCGTTGTCTATGGTGCCATTGTCAAATAAATCGATGCTAATCATCTTACTATTTGTGATGATTTTCTTAACCAATTTATTTTCTCTACCTACTAAAACCCATGGTAAATTAATAGGTTGATTGCGGATGGAATTTTGTGCAGCTGTGGTTGTTGTAATAGTTTCATTTTCAACAATCACTTCGTCGGTATCTGTCTCTGCTATTGTATTTGCAGCGACTTGTATATTTTTCTTATCAATAGAAGGTGGCAATTTATTGGCCGAAATAGATGTATTCGTTATTGTATTTGGTGTATTTGTTTTTATACTTTTTGAAGGCGTTGGGTTATTATTTGTAATTGTTTTTTCAGCAATCAATAGTTTCTTTTTTTGAGCAGCTGTATTTTTATTATCTACCTTAGGAGTATTCACCGCTAGTAAGCTGGTTACTTTTTCTAAAAACACTTTTCCACTTCCACAATTTCTTTTTCCATCAATGACAGAAGCCATATAACTACCTTCTAAAATTTCATGACCATCTATGTTTTTATAGGTTAAAAAATTAGACATCAAACATGCTTCAAGTTGATTGGCAATTTTTATTTGTTCAAAACTTGTTTCTTCAATTTGGACTAATTGTGTGCGTGTGCTATGGGTTCCTTTAGCAAAGGCACTTGCATAAAATTGGTCTGCTCTCTTGGTGATTGTTTGAGCTGTAATTTGATGGTTTGCATTTTCATTTATCACCAACTCATAGCTGTAATTGTTGATCATCGCATCCCCATTGGCAATAAAACTGCCTTGCCATCTTCCAGTTAAGTTTTGGGCACTTAATTGGACAGAAATGATACATAAAAAGAGGAGTAGGGTTGACCTTGTCATAAACGGATTGGAACTTTAAATTTAAGTATTAATCTAAGTATAAACAAGCATCCTTTTTTTTGTTATCTTTGTAACTATATATTTATTGTACAAACATGGTTCAAATTCAATTTCCAGACGGGGCAGTTAGATCCTATGAAAAAGGTATCACTGCATTAGGTATCGCTAAATCAATTAGTGAAGGCTTAGCAAAAAAAGTATTAGCAGCTTCAATCGACGGGGAAGTATGGGATGCAACGCGTCCAATTAATAAGGATGCTGCTTTAAAATTATTAACCTGGGATGACGCCGATGGCAAAAATACATTCTGGCATTCATCTGCCCATTTGCTTGCAGAAGCGGTAGAAATGCAGTTTCCAGGGGCTAAATTTTGGGTGGGACCAGCTTTAGAAAAAGGGTTTTATTATGATATTGATTTAGGAGGCAAAACAATTAGGGAAGAGGATGTCCTTGTATTGGAGCAAAAAATGAATGAGTTGGCAAAGAAAGCCAATGACTATATCCGTAAGGAAATGTCTAAGGCCGAAGCGGTGGCTTATTTCACAGAAAAAGGGGACGAATACAAATTAGATTTATTGTCTGGTTTGGAAGACGGCACCATTACTTTTTATACTCAAGGGGGCTTCACGGATTTATGTCGTGGACCGCATATTCCTAATACCAGTGTGATTAAGGCCATTAAAATTACCAATATCGCTGGTGCTTTTTGGAAAGGGGATGAAAAAAATAAAATGTTGACACGTGTTTATGGTGTGACTTTCCCGAATCAAAAAGAATTAGATGAGTACTTATTATTATTAGAAGAAGCAAAGAAAAGAGACCATCGAAAATTAGGAAAAGAATTAGGCATTTACACCATGGATGATGATGTTGGGCCAGGACTTCCTTTATGGATGCCAAACGGTACAATTATTATCGAAGAATTAGAACGCCTTGCAAAAGAGACCGAAGAAGCTGCTGGCTATAAGCGCGTGGTGACACCACATATCGCTAAAGAAAGCATGTATATTACAAGTGGTCACTTGCCATACTACCAAGATAGCATGTTCCCTCCAATGGAATTGGACGGCACTAAATATTATTTAAAAGCAATGAATTGTCCGCATCACCATAAAATTTTTGATGCAGAACCAAAGAGCTATAAAGACATGCCACTAAGGCTTGCAGAGTATGGCACTTGTTATCGTTATGAGCAATCTGGTGAATTATTTGGATTGATGCGTGTACGTTGTTTGCACATGAATGATGCACATATCTATTGTACTAAAGAACAATTTGCACAAGAATTTAGAGCAGTGAATGATATGTACTTGAAGTACTTTAATATTTTTGGTATCGACAAGTATGTGATGCGATTAAGCTTGCATGATCCAGCTAAATTGGGACAGAAGTATATCAACGAACCTGAGTTGTGGTTAGAGACAGAGCAAATGGTGCGTGAAGTATTGATTGAAACAGGCACTCCATTTGTGGAAGTGCAGGATGAAGGTGCATTTTACGGACCTAAGATTGATGTACAAATTTGGAGCATCATTGGTCGAGAGTTTACATTGGCAACCAATCAAGTAGATTTTGCACAAGGCAAAAGATTTAAACTAAGTTTCACGAATAAAGACAATGAACCAGAAACGCCATTGATTATTCACCGTGCACCTTTAGGAACACATGAACGATTTATTGGTTTCTTATTAGAGCATTATGCTGGTAAATTCCCAGTATGGTTGGCGCCATTACAAGCTAAGATTTTGCCAATCAGCGATAAATTCATGCCTTATGCCCAAGAGGTGTTGGCAGCATTGCGCAAAGCTGGGGTTCGTTCAGAGATTGATGATAGAAACGAAAAAATTGGTAAAAAAATACGTGATACCGAATTGATGAAAGTGCCTTATATGCTTGTTATTGGAGAAAAAGAGATGACCGAGGATCAATTATCCATTAGAAGACAAGGCAAAGGAGATTTAGGTATGATGGATAAAACCGCCTTTATTTCTCAGATCCATCAAGAAATTGTCGAAAGAAAGGCACCTGAAGCATAACATTGACTATCTTTACAAACTTAAACAACGTTTTAACTATTAATGGCATTACCCAACAGAGGACCAAGATTTAACCCAAGGTTTCAAAGACAACAAGAACCAGAGCACCGTATCAATGATCGTATTAGAGTACCAGAAATACGACTGGTTGGTGACAATATCACTGTAGGCGTTTACAACACACAAGATGCGCTGAAAATAGCTGCTGACCAAGGTTTAGACTTAGTAGAGATTTCTCCAACTGCCAATCCACCAGTATGTAAAGTCATCGATTATAAAAAGTTTCTATACGAGAAAAAGCGTAAAGAAAAAGAGATGAAAGCGAACTCCAAGCAATCAGAGATTAAAGAGATTCGTTTCACGCCAGGTACAGATGATCATGATTTTGATTTTAAAGCGAAACACGCCGAAAAGTTTTTACAAGACGGAAATAAAGTGAAAGCATACGTTCAATTTAAAGGTAGAGCCATCATGTTCCAAGACAGAGGTCAATTACTTTTATTGAAATTCGCTGAAAGACTAGCAGAAGCAGGTACTTTAGAAAGTATGCCTAAGTTGGAAGGAAAGAGAATGTTTGCCATTTTTCAACCTAAAGCAGGGGGTAAAAAGAAGCCTACAGCTTAATTTTTTAATATCGAAATTGGCTAATTGGCTGATTTTCAATCAATATTTTATACAAAAGCCACATTAATGTGGCTTTTGTTTTGTCATATACTACACTTATACTACCTTCGCCCTCCATTTCCCACAAGGCTCAACAAGTGTCTCGCCCGTGCAAGACCGCCAGTAGGGAGTAATCGATAAGATTATAAAAATGCCAAAAGTAAAAACTAACTCAAGCGCGAAAAAGCGTTTTAAAGTTACTGGAACCGGTGAAATCACCTTCCAAAAAGCGTTCAAAAGACACATTCTAACCAAGAAATCTACAAAGCGCAAAAGAGCTATGAGAAAGAAAGGTTTAGTAGGATCAACTAACAAAGACTTCGTTCTTCGTTTATTAAGATTAAAAGGATAATAACTCCTTACAATTTCAACCATTTAATTCACCGAGTCCGAGGCTTTCAATAGCCGATTCAAAAAAATATTAATTATGCCACGTTCAAAAAATGCCGTTGCATCTAGAGCAAGAAGAAAAAAGATTTTAGATCAAGCAAAAGGTTTCTATGGTAAGCGTAAAAACGTCTATACCGTTGCCAAAAACGTATTAGAGAAAGGTTTAACTTATGCTTATGTATCTCGTAAGTTAAAAAAGCGTGAATACCGCACATTATGGATCGCACGTATCAACGCAGCTGTAAGAGAGGAAGGAATGACTTATAGCCAGTTCATTAATTTATTAGCTAAGAAAGGTTCTGATTTGAACCGTAAAGTATTGGCTGATATGGCAATGAATGAGCCTGAAACTTTCAAAAAGATTGTACAATCAGTGAAAGCTTAATTGCTTTTCAAAATAGATTTAAAACCGCTCCAATTGTTGGAGCGGTTTTTTTATGACCCGCTGTAAAAAAGCAACCCTAATATCCATTCAAACAACTATTTTTGTAAAATCAAATTAACAAGTAACCCCAGCTACATCCATGAACAATACCTACACTTCTCTGGTAAAACAAACTTTCCATTTCCCACAAGAAGGATTCAACAAAAATGAAAACGGTTACCTAGAATTTAATGGGCTAGATTTAAAAGCAATTATCGAAAAACATGGGACGCCTTTAAAGCTAACTTATTTGCCAAAAATTGGTATGCAAATCAATAAGGCAAAAAAGATGTTTGCGGATGCTTTCAAAAAACATAAATACGAAGGGGAGTATTTTTATTGTTATTGTACAAAAAGTTCACACTTTTCTTTTATTGTAGAGGAAGCTTTGTCTCATGGAGTGCATTTAGAAACTTCTTATGCATATGACATTGAGATCATCAATCAATTGTACAAGAGAAGAAAAATAAATAAAGATATTTATATCATCTGTAATGGGTATAAGCAAAAAACTTACACGAGTAGAATTACAAAATTGATCAATTCTGGTTTTAAGAATGTGATTCCTATTTTAGATAATGTAGAGGAGTTACAATTTTATAAGCGCAACGCCAAAGTGCCATTTAAATTAGGTATCCGTGTTGCGGCAGAGGAAGAGCCTAGTTTTCCTTTCTATACTTCAAGATTAGGCATTCGAGCAAAAGATATTTTAGAATTTTATGTAGACGAGATAGAAGGATATGAAGATAAGTTTCAATTAAAGATGTTGCATATCTTTTTAAACAAAGGGATTAAAGATGATATCTATTATTGGTCAGAGTTGAATAAGATCATCAACTTATATTGTCAATTAAAAAAGATCTGTCCAGAATTAGATTCTATCAATATTGGTGGTGGTTTCCCTATCAAGCACTCACTTGGTTTCGAATATGATTATCAATTCATCATCAATGAGATTGTATCTAATATCAAGAAAGCATGTAAAAAGGCGAAAGTGCCAATGCCAAATATCTATACTGAATTTGGAAGCTATACAGTAGGAGAGAGCATGGCGCATATTTATAAAGTGCTTGCTGAGAAAAAACAAAACGATAGAGAGTGTTGGTATATGATTGATTCATCCTTCATCACTACACTTCCAGATACATGGGGTATTGGAGAAAAATTCTTAATGCTTCCTGTGAATAAATGGGAAAATGATTACCAAAGGGTTGTTCTTGGAGGTATTACTTGTGATAGTCATGATTATTATGATTCAGAGGAGCATATTAATGAGGTGTTCTTACCTAAATTAAAAGATGACACCATGGATGATAAGGAAGAAGAAAACAAAGAACCATTGTATGTTGGTTTCTTCCACACAGGTGCTTATCAAGATCAAATTAGTGGCTATGGAGGGATTAAACACTGCCTAATTCCATCACCAAAACACGTCATCGTCGAAATGGATGAGAAGACGGGTAAATTGGTTGATTGGGTTTATGCAAAAGAACAATCTGCTCAGTCTATGTTAAAAATATTGGGTTATTTGAGGTAAAATGTTCCTTTTTCGCATTTTAATACGCCATTACGTCTTGTTATTTTATTGTTAACTGCCATAATGACTCGAAAACAAATTTGTAAGTGATTTTTAAAATCCCTAATTTTGAGTCAAATAGTAGAAGATATGTACCCTGCAGAGATTGTATTACCAATGAAAGCTGAATTAGTCGATAACGGATTCACAGACTTAACAACAGCGGCTGAAGTTTCAAATGTGGTAAACGCAAATGGTACAACAATGGTGGTGATTAATTCGGTTTGTGGTTGTGCTGCTGGAGCTTGTAGACCAGGTGTCTTGATGGCTGTAGCAAATGCAACAAAAAAACCAGATCATATCACAACCGCATTTGCAGGTTTCGATATCGAGGCAGTCAATCAAGTAAGAGCATTACATATGCCTTATCCACCTTCTTCACCAGCTATTGCTTTGTTTAAAGATGGCAAATTGGTAAGTATGGTAGAAAGACATCAGATTGAAGGAAGCCCTGCTCAAGTGATCGCACAACACTTAATTTCATTGTTCAACGAACATTGCAATTAGAAATATATTGAACGCTTTTTGTTTTTAGATGGGTTAGTAA
>JBILIU010000035.1:0-12987 GCA_044368905.1 Sediminibacterium sp.
TCAAGGATCAAGTGGACAGTATCAACTGACTTTGATATATTTGAACCTACTAAATAAATAGGTTTGCCCAAACTCCTTAATTATTATCAAGCCGACAAATTGGAGGCTGGCTGCGACGAAGCTGGCAGAGGTTGTTATGCCGGACCGGTATTTGCTGCAGCAGTGATTTTACCAAAGGATTTTTACCACCCCCTTATTAATGATAGCAAGAAGTTGAGCGAAAAACAAAGAACTGCACTTGTCCCCATTATTAAAGAAGCAGCGATTGCATGGGCGATTGGATCACAAACCCCAGCTCAAATAGATGAAATCAATATTTTAAAAGCGAGCATTAAAAGCATGCACCTGGCCTTGGATCAATTGAAAAAACGACCTCAGTTTATTGCGGTAGATGGAAACAGATTTTACCCTTATAAAAAACTGCCGCACCAAACCATCATTAAGGGCGATGGGCTATATGCCCATATAGCCGCTGCCAGTATCCTTGCAAAAACCGCTCGTGATGCCTATATGATTGAGTTGCACAAAAAGTACCCGCAGTATGGATGGGACCAAAATAAAGGATACGGCACCGCTGCGCACCGCGCAGCCATCGCCCTTCATGGTCTTTGTCATGAACACCGTAAAAGTTTCAAGATTTAGTTGAATGTATGTAATTCCCCACAGGGTCAGATTTTCTACTTTGAACTAATAGTCCCAAACCCCAGCACCTTGGCGAATGACTTCGTAATGATCCGTCGTGCAATCCACCACTGTCGAAGGCGTGACGCCTCCTATCCCACCATCCACTACCATATCAATTTGATTGCCCCAGTTTTCATAAATAATTTCAGGATCAGTATACTCTTCTACTTCCTCCCCCGGAAAACTTGTCGACAAAATTGGATGCCCCAATGTTTTGATGATAGAGAGTGCAATTAAATTATCTGGGATTCGAAGCCCAATATTTTTTTTCTTAGACTGTAAAATTTTAGGCACTTCTTTACTAGCAGGTAAAATAAAAGTGAACGGTCCAGGCAATGCTTTTTTTAAAATGCGGAACAAACTATTGTCAATACTCTTTGCATATAAACTTAAGTCACTTAAATCCGCACAAATAAAACTAAGGTTTGCTTTCTCAGGATCCACTTTTTTTATGGCACAAATTTTCTCAATCGCATCCTTATTTAAGATAGAACAGCCCAATCCATAAATCGTATCTGTGGGATAAGCAATAATACCGCCAGATTGCAGGCAATCCGCTACCATAGCTAGTTGTCTAGGTTGAGGATGTGTGGGATGAATTTGTATTAGCATAAAGTTGACAGGTATAAATACCCATTTAATTGCCTTAAAAATAGCTTTAATTTGGTAAAAGAAAATTATGTTTTCAATCATCTACTTAGAGGAAAAAATATTGATCCGAAACGCAGTGGCAGCTTGTATCGAACAACAAGAAGACTGTAAAGTGATTTATCAAACTGGCTCCATCGAAGCAATGGAAGCCTTTATCAAAAGTACAAAGGAAAGGATTGCGCTCTGCATTCTATCCGACGACTATGGACATCAAAGTTTACTAAAATTGATTCAAGTGATTCGGTCGAGTAATAGTTATACTTATATTTTATTAAAATCTAACGAAAAGCAAATCAATTCTATATGTTATCTCATGAAGCATGGACTCAATGGCCTATTTTTTACAGACGAACCCATGATTGATTTAAAACAATGTGTACAAAGAAAAACGAAATTTAATTTATCTGCAGATAAGTGTAAACTCATTACCAAAAATGTATTGCAAGGCATTGATATCAAAGCTTTGAATTACAATAAAAATCCACTTACGGAAAATGAAGTAAAATTTATACAAGCTTGTACCAAGGATTATAGTTACGAAGAGATCGCGGCACACTTGCAAAAAAGTGTGTATACCATTTATGGCTATAGAGATCGGATCTTTAAAAAATTAGCTGTAAAACAAAGGACCGCCATGGTGATGACAGCCCTTAAAAGAAATTATATCGATCTGTGAAATTGAAAACGAATTGAACTTAAATTTTTATACTACTTATAAAATCTCCCAAGTCTCTTTGCCACGAATCAATTTATCTAAATCTCCCATGCCTTTACTGGTCATGGCTTCCTCTACTTGCAAAGCCATCATGTCTTCGTAACAAGGACGATCAGCCGTATAGAACACACCAAAAGGACGCGGAAAATAAGTAGCCACTTCGCTAGGATTATCAAACAAACGCACTAAAACTTGTGCTTTATAAAAATCTTTTTCGTCGTGGATCCATAAATCATCAGCACTGTACTTTTCGCCTAGGGTGACAACTTCTGGACGCAATCCATCAAAGCGAATACCCATTTCATTGTTCGCACCAAAAGTCAATGGCTTTCCTTGCTCTACAAATAAAGCATGTAAAGGCTTAGAAGCTTTCTCGGTGAAAACCTCAAATGCACCATCATTAAAAATATTACAGTTCTGATAAATCTCTAAGAACGAAGACCCTTTGTGCTGTTGTGCACGCGTGATCATGGTTTGTAAATGTTTTGGATCACGATCCATGCTACGTGCAATAAAACTTGCATCTGCACCCAATGCCAAAGCAGCAGGATTAAAAGGATGATCGATGCTACCCATTGGGGTACTCTTAGTGATTTTATTTAATTCAGAAGTTGGAGAATACTGCCCTTTGGTTAAACCATAGATCTGATTATTGAACACTAAAAAATTCACATCAAAATTTCTTCTTAGCATATGAATGGTATGATTACCACCAATACTTAATGCATCTCCATCACCTGCTACAATCCACACGCTAAGTTCAGGACGAGCCGCTTTTAACCCACTCGCAATAGCAGTCGCACGACCATGGATAGAATGCATCCCAAAAGTGTTCATATAATAAGGGAAACGACTACTACAACCAATCCCACTAATGATTACAATATTTTCCTTAGGAACGCCGATGGTTGGCATCACTTTTTGCACCTGCGCTAAAATAGAATAGTCCCCACAGCCAGGGCACCAACGTACCTCTTGATCTGTCGCAAAATCTTTAGCTGTTAAAGTAGCCGCTTGAGGAAGTATTGTTTCAGTAGACATAGTCAAATATTAGGAGGCAAAATTACTAAAAATAGCTCGTTTCTTACCTAAAAGCCGCTTATTTCACCTTTCTGCCCTTCCAGGAATAGGTTTTTAGCTGCCCAAATAGGCCCGCAGCGATATTGTAGACAATATGGATGGGTTGATAAAAAACAAAATATTTTAGTTCCGGCTGCATCTTAAAAAATTTAGCCACCGGATCCAAGAAAAATAATTCAAAAAAGGTTTTGAAAGCCAGCGCAATTAAAAGGGAACTCCAGCTACCCATCAAAGCCAATAATATAAAACTCAAATTAAAAAAATACACCAATGTCAATACCAATGTAATGGAACGATCATCATAATATCTTGCCTTACTTGCCCAACGAATTCTTTGCATGATAAAACCTCTCCAAGTATCCATTGCAGCGGTCAACACAATGGCATCGGGATGAAATAAATAACCCACAGGCTTATGCAAAGTCTGTTTCATTTTATGCATTAAAAACATATCATCCCCACTTGCAATATGGTCTACACCTTGATATCCACCCACTGCAATAAAAGCCTTTTTTTCAAAACCTAAATTAGCGCCATTGCTCATAGAGTGTTTGCCAGCGCACACTGCAGCGGCTGTGATCCCTTGTAATGCTAAAAAATCTAATACTTGAAATTGATTTAAAATGCCTGTTGTTTTAATAAACATCACAGGAGCCGCCACAAAACAAGGTTGGTTTTCTTGGATATACGCATTGTATAAAAGCAACCATCTTGGAGGAACGATACAATCTGCATCAGTCGTCAATATCCAATCCCCTTTCGCTTCAGCAACTGCAATTTCTATCGCCTTCTTTTTATATGCCAAGGTCTCCCCTTCTTTGCAATGATCTGCTAATTTCAATAAACGCACTTGAGGATATTGCTGACTTAAAGCATGTACAATAAATGCTGTATCGTCTTCAGAAAAATCATCAATCACAATGATTTCAAAAGCATCCGAAGGATAATCCTGGTTCAAAATACTATCCACGCAAGCTTTAATATTGGCAGCCTCGTTACGGGCAGGAATAATGACGGTGCATTGGGTGGCTGACCGTTCGGGCCTAACTTGCTCAATTTGATTTAATTGAAAAAGGCGCATTTTGCCAAACCAAAAGCGGTAAGCCATTAAAATGACGGCATACATGATTGTTAAGATAGCAACAGCCCAATCCAATAGATACTCCATGTGGCAAAGTTAAAGGGTAAATATTTGGTAGAATCCTTAAAATCGTTGTACTTTTATAATAGTTGCATAACTAACTATATGTCAAACAACCAATTTAAACGAGGGGAACTATACAGCGTCATCAATGGCGTTGCCTCTACCGCTGTTGCAAGAAGATTGCAAAAGAATTTCCGCAATGCAGGATTAGAAATTACCATTGAACAATGGTCCATCTTATACCATTTATGGAAGGAAGATGGTTTGAGTCAACAAGAATTATGCACGCGTACTTTTAGAGATAAAGCAAGTATCACTAGACTGATAGACAATATCGAAAAATTAGGATTGGTTGAAAGAACTGCATCTAAAGATGATAGAAGAGTCAACTTAGTGTATTTGACAGATGCCGCGAAACCCTTACAGGAAGCGACTTACAACATAGCCAATCAAACTATGAACGAGGCATTACAAGGCATTAGTAAGGAAGAAATTGAGGTAGTAAAAAGTGTTTTTCAACGTGTATACGAGAATAGTAAATAATTAAATTATATTTTATGGCAGCAACAATCCAAGGTGGAGAATGGATCATTAAAGAAGTAAAATCCGAAGACGTTTTCATCCCAGAAGAATTCAACGAAGAGCAATTGATGGTACGTGACATGTGTAGCCAATTTTTGGATACAGAAGTGTTACCAGTGGTTGAAAGAATGGACAAATTAGAGCCAGGTTTGATGCCAGGTTTATTAGAAAAAGCAGGCGAGCAGGGCTTATTAGGGGTTTCTGTGCCAGAACAATATGGCGGGATGGGTAAGGATTTTATCACTTCTACCATTGTAGCAGAATACCTTGGAGGAGGCTATTCATTCTCTGTTGCCAACGCTGCACATACAGGTATTGGCACCCTTCCAATTTTATATTTTGGTACCGAAGCGCAAAGAGCAAAATATGTACCAAAATTAGCAAGCGGTGCGTTCAAAGGATCTTACGGATTAACCGAACCAAATAGCGGATCAGATGCATTGAGTGCAAAGACCACTGCAAAATTATCTGCAGATGGCAAACATTATTTATTGAATGGACAAAAGTGCTGGATCACCAATGGTGGATTCGCAGATGTATATACCGTGTTTGCAAAAATAGATGGCGAACAGTTTACTGCATTCATTGTAGAGCGCGGCATGGAAGGATTTACACTTGGACCAGAAGAACATAAAATGGGCATCAAAGGATCCTCTACTGTGCAATTGTATTTCCAGGATTGCAAAGTGCCAGTAGAAAATGTGTTAGGAGAAATTGGAAGAGGACATATCATCGCATTCAATATTTTAAATATTGGAAGATTAAAATTAGGCGCAGCGACCATTGGTGGTGCAAGAAGAGCATTATCAACTACTTTAAAATATGCCAAGGCAAGAGAACAGTTTAAATTGCCAATTGTCAAGTTTGGTGCCATCAGGCATAAGTTAGCAGAGATGGCCATTCGTTTATGGGTAGGAGAAGCAGCATTGTATAGAGTAGCAAAAAATATAGACGAAAAAGAACATGAATTATTGGCAGCAGGCAAAGATTTATCTGCAGCATTATTAGGAGGTGCCGAAGAGTATGCCATTGAGTGTGCCATCTTAAAAGTATACGGATCAGAGGTATTGGATTTTGTAGTGGACGAAGGTGTTCAAATACACGGTGGTAATGGATACAGTGATGAGTATGAAATTTCAAGAGCATACCGTGATAGTAGAATCAATAGAATTTACGAAGGTACCAATGAAATCAACCGTTTGCTGACAGTGGATATGGTTTTGAAAAGAGCCATGAAAGGCCAGTTAGATTTAATGGGGCCAGCCATGAATGTGCAAAAAGAATTAATGAGTATCCCAGATTTTGGAAATGATAATGATGCACCATTTGCCAAAGAGCATCAAGCGATTGATAATTTTAAGAAATGTATTTTAATGGTGGCAGGCGCAGCTGTTCAAAAATTAATGATGACCTTAAGCAAGGAACAAGAGATTTTGATGAATATTGCAGACATGTCAATTGTGACTTACCATGCTGAATCTGCTTTATTAAGACTAGAGAAATTAAGTAAATCAAAATCGGAGGCCGAACTAGCGGTACAAACTGCCATTGTAAAAACCTATATTTATGATGCTGCTGACGCTATCAATAAAGCAGGTAAAGATGCATTGAATAGTTTTGCAGATGGAGATGAATTACGCATGATGCATATTGGCTTAAAGCGATTCACAAAAGTGGATCCATTCAATACCAAGGAAGCAAGAAGAACCATCTGTGCGCAATTGGTAGCCGACGATGGATATAAGTTATAAGTAAGTATTGAATATTGTTTTGAATTGAAGGAAAGTGCCGCTCATTTGAGCGGCCTTTTTTTTGCAACAGCCTATTTCAATTAGGAAAATATTGCTGTATTAAACAACTCTTACGTTTCTTGAAAAACTTTCTTCTAACGAAATGAAAGTTTCAGTGCGCTCAATCCCTTTTATTTTTTGTAGTTCGTCATGTAAGACATAACGTAATTGCTGAATGTCTTTACAAACAATTTCAGCGAACATGCTATAGTTGCCTGTGGTATAATTTAGACGCACGATCTGTGGAATATTTTTTAATGCAAGTGCTACTGCATCATACATCGAACTCTTTTCTAGGTATACCCCAATGAATGCTATCACATCATACCCTAAAGCTTTTAAGTCCACCGCCAATCTTTTACCTTGCACAATGCCTAATTCTTCTAATTTTTTGATGCGCACATGAATGGTACCACCAGATACAAAAAGTTGCTTGCCTAAATCGGCATAAGAAATCTCTCCATCCAGCATCATGGTTTGAATAATTTGTAAATCTAGCTTGTCAAGGCTTTTGTCAATATTCAATTTA
The DNA here is from genome assembly GCA_044368905.1 of Sediminibacterium sp. Classification (GTDB taxonomy): domain Bacteria; phylum Bacteroidota; class Bacteroidia; order Chitinophagales; family Chitinophagaceae; genus Sediminibacterium. The sequence continues at coordinate 7,176 of JBILIU010000035.1, forward strand.
ACGTTGTTTTTTGCTTCCATTTTTGTGTATTGATTAATATAATTGCAATTTATTTGATATTTTCTATATTTTTTAATATTTACTTAATATATATTCAATATAAAGACGAATACATTAGTTTTGATTTATCAAATGAACGGAAATCTTGAAGATTCATTGAAAAAAGCCGCTCAAATGATAGCTCTTAATACTGTGGGGTGATGAAATCTTGGCAAACATGCCTCCTTGTCTCGGAGGTGAGGATCACGGGATAAACGTAACATAGAGTCGCTTAGTAATAAGCGTCCAGGGTCGACCACTGAACTTTGTGTTATAGCTAACTGCCTCATGGAGGTTCGAACCCTCCCCCTACAGCAAAAAAAAGAAACAAACTATGGTATTACACCATAGTTGTTTCTTTAATGCTTAAAACCGAATTCCAACTACTATTTTGATTTGATGGTCAAATTTGCCTTATCCATTTTGTTTTGTAAATAAGGAATACCAAACATGTGGGTCCATCCAAATATGCGTAATCCATTGGTAATTTTCCAGATCGCTTCTCTTCTAAAACTTTCTTTATCATCTGGCAAGTGACTCACTTTTTCTAATGCATCAGCTAAATCTTTTTGATTTTTATACTCATTAAAATTAAGTGGTAATTTATCTGTAATTAAATTTTGCGCACGCTTTATACCTTCTTTTAAGAAGCTTTGATCTTTAGTAAATTCATAGCCAATAGACAAGCCATGTAATGTTGCCAATAAAGATTCCATTTGGTGATTAATAGAAGGATTGTCTCTCTGCCATTTTGCATGCGTGATTAAAGCTTTTTTAACTTTATCATCTCCAGTCATTTGGTAATACTTGTATAAACCATGCGAAACATAAATCTGAGAATAACCATATCTGTCAATCACTAAACTTCCCCCCTGATCTGATGATTTTTGTAAATCAAGCATAATTTTTACACGATCATTCAATTCTGTGTAATATTTTTCTTTCTTATTTACATCATAGATTTCAGATAAATTCCAAACAGATAAATACAATCTTCTACCACGTAAATCATGGTCTCCAAAAATTCTTCTTAAATATAAATCACCAGTTTGTTCTGCCACATCAAGGGCTCTATGATTACCAGTTAATAAATAAGAAGCAATCCAGCCCTGCACCCAAACGTGGGCAGATAACAAAGAAGTGAAATGTTGGTTGGCGTGTCTTCTTCCCATTCCTAGATATGGACTTGCGCCAATACTGCCTTTTTCTTGATTGTCAAAAAAGTCAATTGAGTTATTGGTGTCTCCAAGGTATCTTTTTGGTGCTGGCCAGTGGATATTATCTACATCCATTGCATGCGCAGAATTGGATTGAGCAGTAAGGTAATAATCTCTATTACCTGTTCTCATGAATTCCATCCACCACATGAAATCGTTTGCTGGCTCATTATTCGTCCAAGTGTTCCATTTGTTCTTAATGTAATAGGTCTGGAAGTCACCATAATTTAGCATCCCATACCAAGGCTCCCATTTTTGATTGAATTTCATCCATTCAAACTTATAATCAAGACTACGCTCTAATTCAGGATTCTTTTCAGATCGTACTGAGAAATCTCCATATACATTACTTTTTGAATACCATTCTGCATTTGCATGTGATACAGGTGGATCTATAAAATAATTAAGTTGTTTAACAATCTCTGAATGTGGTGTTTTAGCATCATAAAAATCATAGACAAACTCAGTCGTCTTCGCCAAGCCTTGCGCAAAATTACCTAGCATTTCGCTATCAGGCATGCCTGTTGCCCTTGCAAAAGCCATTGGAGTCACACTTGGAGACCATATATAAGCATATAAGAAATTACTATCGCCATGGATGGCAATTTCCTTAGGGTACTCTTCAAAAAAGTTACGAATGCCAAGTCCGATACCCCATTTACTATCTGAAACTGTGATCCATCCGGCAGCTTTCTCTTTTTTAAAGACTTCTTTCTGATCCAATTTCAAGCTAGCGTCAAAACCTTTTGTTTGAACTGTCGGTGTGGTCGTATTCAAAGCGGGTAAGCTATTTAAATTAGGTCCAGTTTGAACAAGTGAAATAGATTCATTCTTAAGATTATTTAATTCAATTGTTTTTTCAACGCCTGGCGCTGTCCAGGCTCCATCAAAGTGACCTGTTTTAAATTGCTTATCACCATTCAAAAAATATTTTATCTGAAAACCAGCTGAACTAATTTGATCATTAGGGATCATCCATCCTGGATCGTTCTTTAAAGCATTCTCATCTACAATACTTTTATTTTGTGTCGCAATAGAAGCATACTGACCCTCTGCTTTTTTATGCATATCAGGATCTCCTGTATAAACAATACTATGTAATACTTTGATATAAGATTTACCAGCATATGCATGAATGCGCATCACAAATGGTGAGCTATTGTTGTCTTTTTTATTGTACAAATAATCTCCTTCAATTCTAATGATCGCATGCAAAGGTCCAGAACCTTTTTCTTGAACACTATGATTAATTTTTACTCTAGAAGTATCAATACCAGACTGATCTAATATATTTAAAAAAGTACCTCTAGACTTACTTGATTCAGCAATTAAATCTTTATCATCGAAGCCATTACGTTCTAAATCCAATTCAACTTTATCTAGGAATCCTCCTCCAAGTCTATTGATCGTAAATTGTAATGGGCCTGTATTCACACGCACTCTACCGTAAGGTCTTTGGTTGTTTTCTACAATGATTCTATCTCCAGCAAATTCTTTACGAACCACATCTGCACCAAATTCAACACTATAATTACTTTGTGCATCAGAAAAGAAGAAAACCCACACCCATTTCACACTTGTAGAAACTGGTTCCCAAGTATTAACAATAGTAATTTGAGAAGGAATTTCCTGTCCCAGGGAGTTCAATACTTTCACTTGATCACTAGACTGTAATTTGTCCTTTGGAAATGGAATACCCAATAATTGTGGAGCACCAGGAACATTCTTTTCAATCACAATAGGGATTTTCTCTGATGCTACTAAACTATTGATCAAAATAAATTGACAAATAAATAGTAGAATTAAGCTATTTTTTTTCATTGTATAATTTTAAATATGAAAGTATTGAGGGGAAATATTATTTTATTTGACTATTATTAATTAAAGGCTTTGCCCATATTCCTATTGAAAGAATAAAGCCAAAAGTGATATATAAAAATAGCATACCATATTTAAGCGTAAAATAATCTCCAAGCACACCAACTATTAAAGGAATAATTGCTCCTCCACAAATACCAGTCATTAATATACCTGCAAAAGAACCATGGTTTTTGGCAACAGAATTAAGACCAAGTGAAATAATAATTGGATACATTACTGCTATAAAGAAGCCTACTGCAGGGAAGGCATATAAAGTAATGCTAGCCCCACCAAATAATGCAATAGATAAAGAAAAAATGGCCAAGGCTGTAAAAAGAATCAATATGTTTCGAGTGTCAAATAATTTAACTAAGATCAATCCCACAAATGTACCTGCAGTCATCATACCCCAAAACCAAGAAACCACCTGAGCACCTACAGTTTGAGGGTCATATGCATGGTATGTAAATAAAAATTGTGAAATCCAATTGGCAACACCCTGTTCAGAACCAACATAACAGAAGATGCCTAAAAAATAGAGCAATACAGTTTTATTTTTAAGTAGTTCAATATGCACCTTGAGTGCACCCGCTTTTTCATCTTCTTTTAATTCAATTTTTGGAAAATTAAACGCTGCAATCACCAATATCATGATTAAAGAAATGACAGCAAAAACCCAATAGAAGGATACCCATGTCAAATTCGCGGGTACCAATAAGTTTAAAGTTGATAATAAAAAATTACTATTGGTCTTTATGTTTTGTGATAAATAAGTATACACGAGTGGACTAAGAAACGACGCTAATCCAAAAAATAATTGACCTAATAATGAATAGAATGAGAACTCGGCCTCGCCACCTGCAGTTCTTAATAATGGATTGATAACCACCTGCAGCATTGCCATTCCTGATCCAATTAAGAATAAGGAAATGATCGCCATCTCGTATTTAGGGAAAAGTCCAAAAAGTAGTGCTCCAATAAAAGCAACTATAAAGGCAAAAAGCATTACAAATTTACCGCCAAATTTTTCGGTCATCACCCCGGCAGGGATAGACATAAAACCATATGCTACAAAGAATGCAAAAGGAAGAAATGAAACTAAAGTTAAGCTTAAGCTAAAGGACTTTATAATTTCAGGAATAAGTGGCCCAATAATATTAGTTAAAAAGGAGATGACAAAAAATGTCAACAAGACAAGGCCTACTATGAAGTAATTCTTTTTCACATTGGAGGTTTAAATTCCTAGTCTTGATAGCAATCAAGACTAGGAATTGATAGCAATTAACTTATTTATTATTCAACATAGGAAACAGTCTTCTGATATCTGCTTCTGTAGGTTGAGCACCATATTCAGTGATCTCAAATGATTCTGCATATTTAAAACTTGCCGCTTTTTCTGGAGAATACCATTTAGATAAACCTGCTCTTTGAGCTGGTGACATGTTTCTACCCATCCAGCGACTTTTTAACCAAGCTTTTCTTTCTGCTGGGTCTTTTGGTACTTTAGGATCAATCTCTCCACCATTGCTTATCCATGGCAACCACTCATACATTTGAGAAGTGTGCTCATTCAATCCGTCTACTTTTTGATCTAATACTTCATCAATACCAATTACGATGTCATGACTAAATGGATTTGGCTTTTTGAAATTATCCTGCATGTATAAGAAAACAGGATTCTTCTTTAAAGCAGGTACGTCTGCTGCTACATTCGGCACAGCAACCATATAAGATGCATCTTCAACTAATTTTCCTGCATTTCTATGATCAGGATGATAATCGTTAGGACGTAAGCCTAAAACTACATCTGCATTCCATTTTCTGATTTCACGAATCACTTGCATTCTAGCATTCAAATCTGGTAATAATTCACCATCATGATTATTTAATACAACATATTCATCGATACCATATTTTTTTGCAGCACGTTGTGCTTCTTCTCTTCTTCTTTGTCCTAATACACCACCCCCTTCTGCATAGTGACCAGCATCACCATTTGTTAATGCAACAAATTTTACAGCAACACCCATTTTAGCTAATAGGGCAGCTGTTCCACCCATTTTAGAATCAGCATCATCAGGGTGTGCAAATACAGCTACCACTCTAATTCTTTTATCTTGAGGTGTTTGTGCAGTTGAATTCAAATTGAAAACAAAAATGAATAATACTGAAGCAATTAAAACTTTTTTCATTGTAAATATTTTATTTTATTAATTATAATCCTGGATTTTGAACCAATTTCCCGTTTGATACATCAATTTCCTTTTGAGGAATCGCAAATAATAGTCGAATATCTGCTTCCGGAACAGCTAGTTGTTTTGCCATGACTGATTTAGCTACACCAAATCTCAATAGATCCTGCCAACGATGATTTTCTAAAGCAAATTCTATTCTGCGTTCGTCTAATAATTTCTGTGCAAAAGTACCAGCAGTAGTTGCACTGATTGCAGGTAAGCCGGCTCTTGCTCTAACTTGATTGATATAAGTATAGGCTTGTGCAGATTCCCCTAAAGCTTCTGATAACATTAATAAAACATCTGCATACCTTGAAACATACCAATTATTATCACCATCAAATGTGGTGGTTTGAGTAGAAATATATTTTAAAGAATAAGTGGTATCTGGTATTTTGTTATTTCTATAAACAGATTTAGCATAGCGTAAATCACCTGTTTTATAGGCAGCCAATAAATCTG
>JBILIU010000071.1:0-6837 GCA_044368905.1 Sediminibacterium sp.
CGGTAAAAATTACAAAACTTGCAATTGGCGATACATACATTGGTCGTATTCAAATTACGGTCAATCTGCCAAGTCACTTTACCATGGGGTACTTGTTTTTTTCTTAGGGTATCTGCCACATAGCTTAATTCGGCCAAAGGGGCATTTTCGAAAAGGAACATGCCCTCCTCTTTCGTTAGGTACTCAAAATTCAGTGCTTTCTGATAAAGTTGCTCTAATTGCATAATTTTCAATTAATGGTGCGAAGTTACTAATTAAACAACCTTTACGTCAAATGGTTGTAGGTTTTAAGCTTATTTTTGTGCTCCTTATGATACAATTTGAAAAATTTCAGTTAGCCAATGGATTGAAAGTACTGGTACACCAAGATACAAGCACACCTATGGCGGTGGTGAATGTGCTTTATAATATTGGCGCCAAGGATGAAAATCCAGCACAGACTGGGTTCGCGCACCTTTTTGAACACTTGATGTTTGGCGGCAGTGTGAACATACCTGTGTATGATGAACCTTTACAAAGAGCTGGTGGAGAAAACAATGCCTATACTACCAATGATTTGACCAATTATTATTGCCAAATACCTGCCGAAAATATAGAGACTGCTTTTTGGTTAGAGAGTGATCGTATGTTATCACTGGCCTTTAGCGAGAAGAGTTTAGAAGTGCAAAGAAAAGTAGTTTGCGAAGAATTTAAAGAGCACTATATCAATAAACCTTATGGAGATGCATGGCATAAAATGCGCGCACTAGCGTATACAAATCATCCTTATCGATGGATGACGATTGGTGCAGAATTATCCCATGTGGAAAATGCGAAGATGCAAGATGTAAAAGATTTCTTCTTTAAATTTTACAGACCCAATAATGCCATCCTTGTAGTGACTGGAAATACCACCACGGAGCAAGTGAAAACATTGGCGGAAAAATGGTTTGGTCCAATTCCTGCAGGCGAAGCTTATCATAGAAATTTACCAAAAGAACCGGTGCAAGAAAAAATGAGGTCATTGGAAGTGCATGCAGATGTGCCCATGGATATGTTGATGATGACATGGCATATGGGTGGCAGGTTTGATGCTGGCTACCATGAGACAGATTTGATTACCGAAGTATTAGGAGGAGGTGCTTCTGCAAGATTGTATGAGCAATTGATAAAAGTGAAACAATTATTTTCTTCCATAGATTGTTATCATTTTGGTACCGTAGATCCAGGCTTATTGGTGATTGAAGGTAAATTGGTCAAAGGGGTGAGCATGTCTGTAGCAGAAAAAGCGGTGTTAGAAGAAGTAGAGAAAATTAAACAAGAATTACTACCTCAAAAAGAAGTACAAAAAGTGATTAATAAAACAGAAAGTATTATTTGCTTCGAAGATATGAGTATCATGAACCGTGCGCATAGTTTGGCTTTTTATGAATTATTAGGTGACGCAGAAATGATGAATCAAGAATTAGAGAAGTATCAAGCCATCACGCCAGAAAGGATACAAGCGACTGCCAATGCCATCTTCCAAGATCGCAATAGAAACACTTTATATTATTACAGTAAAAATTAAAACATGGCATTAGACAGAATAAAAGCGCCGTTGATCAAGGATGCCGTTGATTTTGATATCCAATTAAAACCATACCAGCATTTTACATTAGATAATGGGGTAGAAGTGTATAGTTATGATGGTGGAGCAGAGGAAGTGATGATGATGGACTTAGTTTTTTTCGCAGGCAATTGTTACGAAGAAAAAAATTGGGTTGCAGCAGCCACAAATTTTTTATTAAAAAATGGCACACATCAAAAAACAGCCTTTGAGTTAAACGACCATTTTGAATTTTATGGGGCATATGTGAATAGGACCTGCTACAATGAAACAGCAACCATTAATTTACATACACTTTCAAAACATTTTGAAGCACTCTTACCTGTAGTGAGTGAATTGGTGACAGAATCTAATTTTACGGAAGAAGAATTAAAAATCTACCAACAAAATCAATTACAAAGATTGACTTTGAATTTGAAGAAAAGTGATTTTATAGCCAATAGATTGATTGATGAATACTTGTTTGGTATTGCGCATCCTTATGGCACCTATTCTACAGAAGCTGCTTTTAATAATCTTACACGCGAAGATTTGGTGCAATTTTATGATCGTTTTTATAAGCATGGTAAAGCCGTCATATTCATGGCGGGTAAGTTTCCTAAAAATATGCAAAGCTTAATGAACAAATACATTGGTGCTTTGCCATTGAATCAAAAAGCATTGCCTAGTTACGAGCATCCAATTATTTCTGCAGCAACAAAAAAATATTCGATAGTCAATGATGCAAGTTCGGTGCAAGGATCCATTAGAATGGCCAGAAGATTTCCTAATCGACACCATCCTGATTTTCCTGGAACACAAGTATTGAATAATCTATTCGGAGGATTTTTTGGATCAAGATTGATGCGCAATATTAGAGAAGACAAAGGATACACTTATGGCATACATAGTTATTTACAAAATCATGTGCAGGAATGTGCATGGATGATTAGTACCGATGCAGGAAAAGATGTATGTGGTGCAACCATTGAAGAAGTGTATAAAGAGATGGCCATACTGAGAAATGAATTGGTGGATGAGGCAGAATTAAAATTGGTGAAGAATTATATGTTGGGTGCTTTGTTAGGGGATTTAGATGGGCCATTCCAAATCATGAATCGTTGGAAGACTTATGTGTTGAACGATTTAGACATTGCTTATTTTAATAAGACTATCGAAACGGTTAGGGCTATCCAACCTGCCGACCTGCAAGCACTGGCCAATCAATACCTACAAGCTGAAGACTTTTATGAACTAGTGGTTTACTAGGCGAATTTTAAGAGCCAATTGTCTTCCAATTGGGAGATTTTATGAGACTTTCATCCCTATTTTGAACCAGTTATCTCTTATTAAAGCCGGTTTATAAATTTATTTAAAACGCTAAATACTGATTATCAGCTATTTAGCGTTTTTGTTTTTACAGTACCTTAAGAAACTTGGTACTATGTCATGCATAGTACCTTAAATACCCTTAGTTTTGTGGTATAAATTAACATTATGGATATTCAAAACACACAAAGTCAGATGCGCAAGGGCGTTTTGGAGTTTTGCATATTGTCCATCATTCAACAAGGGGAGGTTTATCCGAGTGATATTGTTGAGCAAATGAAAGCGGCCAATCTGCATATTCTAGAAGGTACATTGTACCCTTTGTTAACGCGTTTAAAAAATGCGGGCCTATTAAATTATCGTTGGGTAGAAAGTATCAGTGGTCCGCCAAGAAAATATTTTGTAATGACGGAGGAAGGTCAAAAAGCTTATGAGGTCTTACAAAAAACTTGGAATGAAATGACGACATCGGTCGATGCCATTATCACTCCAAAAGCTAACCCAATTGATCACCAAGCAGATGCTGCTCAATAAATATAATACAATGAAAAAAGTAATTAATATCAATTTCCAAGGACGCATTCTTCCTATCGAAGAAATGGCTTATGAAAATTTGAAACAATATATAGAAAGTCTAAGAATCTATTTTGAACAAGAAGAAGGTAAGGACGAAATTATTAATGACATTGAATGTCGTGTGGCTGAATTATGCGAAGACCGTCTTAAAAAAGGCGCTGTTTGCATTACAGAGCAAGACATTGATTTAATCATTACAAGTATTGGTCGTCCTGCTGATTTTGAAGCTCAGGATGGCTTTGAAGCCAATACAAATACAAATACTGGAAGCCAACAAGCGCAAGATCATACTCAAACAACTGGTCAAACTTATCAAAAAAGATTGTACAGAGACGAGCAGAACAAAGTATTGGGTGGAGTTTGCTCAGGTATTGCCAATTATTTAAACTTGGATCCAATCATTATTCGAATTTTGTGGATCCTGCTTTTTGGTATCTCATTTTTTGCTTACTTATTATTATGGATCGCTGTACCAAGCACTTCTGTAAAAGAAGTGGGGGGCGTTCGTAAAAGATTATTTAGAGATCTTGACAAAAAAGTCATTGGTGGAGTTTGTGCTGGGATGTCTAAGTACTTTGGTGTGCAAGTAAGTATCATAAGAGTTTTATTTTTATTACCTACTATTTTATTAATTGTGAATTGGAATCATTTTCATTTATTTCAATTTTGGGAGTTTGACGATTTCAATAACTTTTTTGATGTGACCTTTATGCCAGGTGCCATTTTTGTGTACATCGTTTTATGGTTGGTGTTGCCAGAAGCAAGAACGAGTGCCGACAAATTAGAAATGATGGGTGAGAAAGTGGATATCAATAGTATCAAGAATGCGATTCAAACAGATTTGGAAGGATTTGGTAAAAGAGCTAAAACTTGGGGAACTAGCTTTGACAAAAAGCAAGCATCTTCTGCAGAAAACACCAATACTAATAGCGCTAACAATACGAATAGGGATGCCGGCAGTTTATATCAAAGAAAAGGATGCTTCTATTATTTTGGAAGAACCATTACTATTTTGATGAAAGCATTTGTATACTTTATCCTTGGCATTATTACCATTTCAATACTTGCTGCATTATTTGGAGTTGGAGTTGCAACGACTGGTTTATTGCCATTGAAGAAATTCATTTTAGAAGATGGATTACAGTCTTGGGCATTTATAGGCACAATCTTATTTTTCATATGGGTACCTGTGATTGGTATTGTGACTGCGATCATCCGAAAAATAGCAGGATTCAAGAACTCCAATATTTGGGTGAGGTCTAGCTTTATTGCTTTATGGGTACTTGGATGGGTTTGTATATCTTATTTTTTTAGCAGCTTAGGCAATAGTTTTTCTAAACACAATCAACCCATTGAAAAAAGTATTTCTTTAGTGAATCCAGCTGTAGATTATTTAGAAGTGACTGCTTCGCCAAGAATGAAATACTATGAACAAAGATGGTTTAATATCGAACCATTCCAGGTATACAACGATGATACGGTGCGTGTGCGTAATTTGAAAATTAGAATTGTACAATCAAAGACAGATAGTTTTGACATTAAATATGTTACCATGAGTAATGGCAAGTCTGTTAGTGAAGCCAATCTGCTTGCAGAAAAAATCAATTTTTCTGTGATGCAACAGGATAGCACTTTATTCTTAGATAGGGGTATTGCCATCACAAATAAAGATAAATTCAGAAACCAACATGTAATTATGACCATTGCTGTGCCTGTTGGAAAGCGTTTCAAAATCACCAATAAAGGTTGGTCACAAACTACCTTCAATATAAACCATCGTGGTATTCGATCAGAAACCATCAATCAATTTGGTGATGATACTTGGGTAGACGAGTGGAATGAAAATTGGGACAATGAATCCTTCTCTTATGATAGAGGGGTTGAATATAGAATGACCGCAGACGGTTTAGAAAAGATCAAATCTGATTTTGACAACTCTAATAAATCTGATGATGACAATGATGATAATAATGATAACGAATCCATTGACGAGATGGAAGAACAATTGCAACAATTGAAAAAAGACCGTGAAAATCTTGAACAAAATTTGGAAAAAACGAGGGCACAAAAAATCCAAGAATTAGAAAAGATTGATCGTGCTTTAGAAGAAAAGAAAGCCGAAAAGAATGGGGTAAAACAAAACCCTTCAGATATTAAAAAGAAGCAACAAATAGCCATTCAGACGCCATCTGGTTTAAACAAAGTGGCGGCTGTTGCTAAAAAAGCAGAGGAGTTGCACTTATTGGTGCAGCGCTTTACTTATTAAAATGATTTTTTTGTTGATTTGGTGAAGATAAAACGCCCTTCTTTCTAGGAGGGCGTTTGTATTTATTAGTTAACTTTGTCCAAATTTATTCAAGATGAGTGCAATACTAAATACCCCATTTACCCATAAGCATATTGCATTGGGTGCAAAAATGGCGCCGTTTGCAGGCTACAATATGCCTATTAGTTATACAGGTATCAATGACGAACATACAGCAGTAAGAAATAGCGCTGGCGTATTTGATGTGAGTCATATGGGCGAGTTTGTTTTAAAAGGAGAAAACGCATTGGATTTAATTCAGCGCGTAACAAGTAATGATGCTTCTTTACTAGAAGACGGAAAAGCACAGTACAGTTGTTTACCAAATACCACTGGTGGTATTGTAGATGACTTGTTGGTGTATTGCGTTGAAAAGAACAAAGTATATATGTTGGTGGTGAATGCCTCCAATATCGAAAAAGATTGGAATTGGATTAGTAGTTACAATACGAAAGGGGTAGAGATGCATAATATCAGTGCTAAAACAGCGCTACTAGCAGTGCAAGGTCCCAATGCGACTAAGATTGTACAAACGATGACTAAGATGGATGTGTTGAATTTACCTTATTATAGTTTTGTAAAAGGCGATTTGTTAGGTATAGACAATGTTTTGGTAAGTGCAACGGGCTATACAGGATCGGGTGGGGTAGAAATTTATTTTGAAGACATCAATGACAATGCCAATAAAGTTTGGGATGCATTATTTGAAGCTGGTGCCGCATTTGGTTTAAAGCCAATTGGCTTAGGTGCTAGGGACACATTAAGATTAGAAATGGGATTCTGTTTATATGGTAATGATATCAATGATACAACTAGTCCATTGGAAGCTGGATTAGGTTGGATCACAAAATTCAGTAAAGCATTTACCAACTCAGAAAATTTAGCAGCACAAAAAGCAGCTGGCGTTTCAAAAAAATTAGTTGGATTTGAAATGATTGATCGCGGTATTCCAAGGCATGATTATGTGATTAAAGATGCAGCGGGTCAAGCAATAGGTATTGTTACATCGGGTACTCAAGCGCCAAGTTTAGGCAAGGCGGTTGGTTTGGGCTATGTGGCT
>JBILIU010000080.1:0-6004 GCA_044368905.1 Sediminibacterium sp.
CCCCTTTTTTTATGCGGTAAATACTTGAAAATGATCTGCAGTTTAATTGCATTTTTGAATTCAAATAAATTTAACGTTATGAAAGGAATGAAAAACAAAGTACAGTTGATTGGACATTTAGGCGCCAATCCTGAAATCAAAGTATTTGACGAAAATAAAAAGCTAGCTCAACTCAGTTTGGCCGTCAATGATGGATTTAAAAATGCAGAAGGGGAGTGGCAGGATGACACGCAGTGGTTTAATTTAGTCGCTTGGTCCAAACTCGCAGACTATGCCGAAAAAAATTTACTGAAAGGTCAGGAGCTTGCGATAGAAGGCCGTTTGGTGAACAATACTTATACCGATAAGCAAGATGTAAAAAGAACAGTATCAGAAATTGTATTGAATGAAATCCTCTTATTGAGTAAGCAAAAAAGCACAAAAGAGACAGAATAAAGCGGTACAATTTGTATCTTTGCAGCCTATGCAAACAAACAATACATTGAAACCAACTTTACATACTATGCTCACACCTTCTTTATTAGAACTATATGAAATAAAAGATAGTATTGTAGTCATTATCGATGTCTTTAGAGCGACTTCTACGATGGCTACTGCATTGTTCAATGGGGCGACAAAAATCATCCCAGTGGATTCTGCAGAGCATTGTATTGAAATGGGTAAACAAACTGGTGGGATTACTGCAGGAGAGCGTGATGGAAAAATTATTCCTGGCTTAGCCTATGGCAATTCTCCTTCTGAGTATCCTAGGTCATTTATAGAAAATAAAACCTTAGTGATTACGACGACCAATGGAACCAAGTTATTACATATGGCATTAAATCAAGGGGCAAAAGAAATCATCACTGGGTCTTTTCCAAATTTGACAAAAGTGGTGGAATTTTTAAAAACGCAAAATGCACCTGTGATTTTGGGTTGCTCTGGTTGGAAGAACCGTTTTAATATAGAAGATGCGCTCTTTGCGGGTGCGGTGATTGAGGAAATAAAAGACCATTTTACCATTCATTGTGACAGCAGTTTTATGGCCAATCAACTGTATAATCAAAACAAGGCTAATTTATCTGAATATATTAAAACGGTGACCCATTGGCATCGTTTGGCGGCTTACGGCTTAGAAGACGACATGCAGTATTGTGTCACCAAGGATATTGCTCCTTCTTTACCAATTTTCAAAAGCGGCGCTTTGGTAAACCACGGTTAGTTTTTCCCTAAAATAGCCCAAGAAGTTGTACATTTGCAAATTGCCCTTTTTGGAGAGGGTAATTTGCATTTTTAATTATGGCACTACCCTATCTTGTTAAACATATCTATAGTTACGGCACTGAAGAAGTGATACGTCGTGGTAAACGCATTTTTGCATTAAAAAATATCGAATTGGTTAAATTCGATCCAATGATTGGCAACATTCATTGTCGCGTGAAAGATGACGGATATAGCACTTATTACAAAGTAACGATCGAAAATTTTACTTCTGCTGCAACCTTATCGCTAAGGTGCGGATGTCCCTATAATTTATCTGAAGTTTGTAGACATAAAGCCGCTGCTTTATTTTTCATACAAGACTTATTGGATAAGAATCAATTGGAATACCAAGCTGCTTCTTATAAAACAACACATACTTTACTTAGAACAAAAGCCATCGATTTAAAATCAATCAAAATGCTTTGTTCTGCTGACACTTTTGATCAGGCCGAGCAAACTTTGAAAACAATTCGTCCACATATTCTTTCGAGTGAAAATGAAAAAGTAATTGCAGAGATTGACATGAATGGTAAGACGCATCATTTGATTATTCAAAAAAATGAAGAACGTTTTTTTGATACTTCTTGTGATTGTTTGTCTGAGACTGCTTATCCTTTATGCATTCATAAAACAATGTTACTATTACAATTGTTTCAATTAAAAGGGGCAGAGTATTTTGAAACCATCAGAAACTGGGACAGAGAAAAAAATAAGTTATTGGCTTTATATGGCTATAGTCTTGCAGATGACCTTAAGGATAAATTTGAATTTACCTACCATGACAGCAAGCCATTCTTAAAAGTACTTGATTCAAGTATACAGAGAGTGAATGGTGGAGAGGCTGTTACCAAAGCCGCCCCAATAGAACTGCATCGATTCACGGTGCCTAATAAAAAAGTGGAGCATGCCGATGCAGATGACACCACTATTAAAGGAGCAGAAAAAACGACACAGCGTTATGGCTTAGTCATTCAAGAAGATCCGCATACTTATCCCTATGTATCATTCCATATTGTAAGAGGGGAGGCAGATGAACTACAAACAACTTATTTAAGTAAGGTAGAAAAGATTGATATTTTAAAATTTGTCACACCCTATGATATGCATGAGGACGACAAAACCTTATTGCAATCAGTGAGAAAATTACAACCAGTAGAGACGGCTAAATATTTGAATAAGAATTCTCCTTTCCAAGGCATCTGGGATACCATCGTGCACACAGACGAGGCGAGTTTACCAGATGAGACCAAGGACTTGATGCAAGAATACTTGCATCCAAAAATGGAAAAATTGTGGCGTGAATTATCAGAGCATCCATTTACTTTTTTCCTAGGGCATAATAAAAATTTCACCACAGCTAATTTAGTCAAAGCAGAATTGGGTTTTTATCCTGTTCAGCCAAGTTTTAAAGTAGAGAAGATAGGGGAAGATTATACAGTTCATGCACAGGTTGTATTACCATCAGGCCCTGTTGATTTAATTGAGAACCATGCCAAGTCTTATTATGTATTCCAACAAGATCAATTATTTTTCTATTGGAAAAATAAAACAGACCTACATTGGGTAGAACAATTTTTACCAAATGGACATCAAAAAGTATCTGCAAAAGAATGGCCTAATTATTTGCAATCAACACTATTGCCTTTGTCCAAGAATTATTATGTAGCATTGGATCATGTGACGCAAGAAAAAGTAAAAGGGGTCAAGCCGCAATTACAAATTCTTTTAAAAGAAAACGGAGACTATCTATTTTTTGAACCGCTATTTGTTTACCAAGACATTGTTGTACAAAAAGAGGATGGGCCATCTGTGATTCAACAGCTTGGCGATAAGCTCATGATTTTGGAACGTGATTTAGCTGCAGAGCGTCAATTGGTGGGCATTATTGAGCAATTACATTCTGGATTCATTAGACCAAATGAGGGCAATGTATTGGCCTTAAAAGGTTCCGAAGTACTAAAGAATAATTGGTTCTTCTTGTTCATTGATACCCTAAAGGAAAAACAAATTCCATTGTTTGGTACAGAACAATTGAAGCAATTTAAATTCAATACCGCTAAGCCAACGACTCGATTGTATATTAGTAGCAATACGGATTGGTTTGACGCAAAAGTAGAAATCTCATTTGGTGAACAAAAAGTAAGTATACAAGACATCAAGACGATGTTGATGAATAAGCAACAATTTGTCCCTTTAAAAGACGGAAGCCTGGGTGTATTGCCAGAACAATGGTTGAATAAATATGCTTTGTTATTTAAAGTAGGTGAGGGTAAGGTAGATAATTTAAAATTGAGTAAATACCATTTCTCTGTTTTAGATGAATTGTACCAACAAAGAGATGAGGAAGAATTGATTTTCCAACTAGAAGGTAAATTTGAAAAGATTAGAGAGCATTATACCATCGCCGATGTGCAACCTCCTGCGCATTTAGATCCAATTTTACGTCCATACCAAACCAGTGGATTCCAATGGTTGAATTACCTACACGATGTAGGCTGGGGTGGCATCTTGGCAGATGACATGGGATTGGGTAAAACCATTCAAACACTTTCCTTCCTGCAACATTTAAAAGAGAAGCAGGGTAAGTTATTGGCCTTGGTGGTATGTCCAACCACTTTGTTATTTAACTGGCAAAATGAATTGAAGAAATTTACGCCAAGTTTGAGTTTTATGATTCATCATGGCGGCACAAGAAATAAAGCAAAATTAACAGATGGCTCTGTAGAAGTGATTATCACCACTTATGGTACTTTAAGAAGTGATATCAAAAACTTTGTAGAAGTTAAATTTGACTATGTGATTTTGGATGAGAGCCAAGCCATTAAAAATCCAACGAGTAAAGTCACTAAAGCCGCATGTTTATTAGATGCTGGCAATAAGCTATGTTTAAGTGGTACGCCATTGCAGAATAATACTTTTGATATTTACGCACAAATGAATTTCTTGAATCCTGGCATGTTGGGTTCGGTGGAATATTTTAAGCATAATTTTTCGATGCCTATTGATAAGTTTGATGAGAAAGAACAAAAAGAACATTTACGAAAATTTGTTTTTCCATTTATCCTAAGAAGAACAAAAGAGCAAGTGGCAAAGGATTTGCCAGAAAAGCAAGAGATGGTATTATACTGCGAAATGGGTGCGGCACAACGTAAAATTTACGAAGCATACAGAAACGATTACCGAGATAAATTAATGGGGCTGGTCGAAGAGAAAGGCGTGCAAAAAGCACAATTGTCTATACTACAAGGTTTGATGAAATTGCGTCAAATTTGTGATAGCCCAGCCATTATCAAAGACGAATCCTATCCAAACGAGTCGGTAAAATTAGAAGAGTTAACTCGTGAGATTGCAGAAAATATAGGCGAACACAAGGCCCTGGTCTTCTCGCAATTCTTGGGGATGCTAGGTTTGATTCGAGCGTCCTTAACGAAGCTTGGGATTGATCATGAATATTTTGATGGAAGTAGTACAATCCAAGAAAGAGAAAAAGCGATTGAGCGTTTCCAAAATGATCCTAATTGTCGTGTTTTCTTAATCTCTTTAAAAGCGGGTGGCGTGGGTCTTAACTTAACCGCAGCAGATTATGTATATATCGTAGATCCTTGGTGGAACCCAGCTGTAGAGCAACAAGCCATTGACAGAACGCACCGTATTGGACAAACTAAAAATATTTTTGCTTATCGAATGATTTGTAATGATACCGTAGAAGATAAAATATTAAAACTACAGGATCGAAAAAGATCCCTTGCAAAAGAATTGATTTCTGACGAAGATGGATTTATAAAGTCCTTAACCAAAGACGATATCAATTACTTATTTAGTTAGGTATTATTTCATTTCTGCCGCCGCGATATTTGCTTTAGGATTTTTTAAGAATTCCTCCTTACATCCAGCAGCACAAAATCCTATTACCTTATTGTCATAATGCGCAGTGTCGCTAATTCCCGCAGTCACTGGCATGCCACATGTTGGATCTTTTTTGTTGTCCACTAAGCTGATATCGTAGCTGATCACCGAATCTTCTGCAGCAACAGTAACAGTAGTATCCATAGAACTTGTTGTAGTATCCGATGTGGTTGCACTATTGTTGCCACAAGCCATTAAAAAAATACTACAAGTAACGGCCATCAAGCCTAAGCTTGTTTTGATTGATTTATTCATAATGAAGATTTTTACAAAGTTAGGACTTCCATCTAATATGTGTTAAATAGTGAAAATAAGGTACAAAATTCAGGATTTATTGGTTTAATAACGGGATTCTGATGTATTTTTGAGGTCTAAATTTGAATACCTTAAAGATGAAGAAAACAATCATTTTAGCCTTCGCAACTTCAATAGCAGTTTCAGGCTTAGCACAAACAAAACCATTGGCTCCATTGAAGCCTACTGTAGCAGTTAAGAAAGTTGTAACAAGCAAAACGGTTGCAGCTAAACCTACAACTGTAGTTTTTAAGAATGCAAAAGACAGCGCTTCCTATGCTTTAGGCTTGAGAATTGGACAAAGTCTAAGATCACAGGGCTTACAAGATGTCAATGTTGCTATGTTCAACAAAGGGATGGCTACTGGTGTGAATGTTAAATCATTAATTCCAGATAGCTTATTAGATATATGTATCAAAAACTACCAAGATAAAATGAGTACAGAAAAAATCGCTATCAATCGTGCAGCAGGCGCTGCATTTTTAGCAGAAAACGCAAAAAGACCAGGTGTGGTTCGTTTAAGCAATGGCTTACAATATGAAGTAATGGTTGCTGGTACAGA
>JBILIU010000130.1:0-3416 GCA_044368905.1 Sediminibacterium sp.
CCATGATATGGATGACACTCATCATGCTAAAAACGCCCACTCTATTGGCTATAAAGGCAGGCGTGTCTTTACATAAAACGGTTGTCTTACCTAAAAATACATCCCCATAATGCATATGAAAATCAATCACCCACTGCGCTGTTTTTGGCGTAGGGATGATTTCTAATAATCTTAAATACCTTGGCGGATTAAAAAAGTGTGTTCCGCAGAAATGTTGTTGGAAATCTTCCGAACGACCTTCAGCCATTAAATGAATCGGAATGCCAGATGTATTGGAGGAAACTAAAGTACCTGGTTTACGGTATTGTTCAACTTGATCGTAAATTGTTTTTTTGATATCCAATCTTTCCACAACTACTTCTATGATCCAATCTGCATTTGCAATTTGAGGCATGTCGTCTGTGAAATTCCCAGTACGAATATTTTTAGTGAACGCACTTGAATAAATAGGAGATGGATTAGATTTGATGGATGCCTGCAATGCATCATTTACCAATTTATTTCTTTCTTTACTAAGCTTACTTTCTTCTGCGCCTGGTTGCAAGCGATCTAACAATAAAACTTGCACGCCAATGCCTGCAAAATGACATCCGATTCTTGAACCCATTACACCACTTCCAAGAATCACGACCTGCTTTATAGTTGGTTGCATAGTATAGCTTTTCGTAAAATTAGTTAGTTATGCAACTATTTTCAAAAAAATTTTCAATTTTGTAAAAAAAGGGTCAAAATAACCTTTGGTTGCCTCTTTTAACCTTTTAACAAAACGGGGAGGAGGGTTCAACGCTTTAGAGTACATTTGTATTATGCAGGTCGACCCTTCTTTAGTGAATCATTTAGCGCAGCTTTCGAGGTTGAATGTGGCGCCAGAAAAAATGGATAAATTAGTGCAGGATATGCAAGATTTGGTCCAATTTGTAGCGCAATTAAATGCTTTAGAGACTACTGGAACATCCCCCTTAACGCATATGGGTGATGCTGGCAATGTTTTGAGAGCAGATGAAGTAACTGGAAGCATGACCAATTTGGAAGCATTATCCAATGCGCCAGATGCAGCAGCACCTTATTTTAAAGTACCAAAAGTCATTCGTAAATAAATAATTATGTCAGCAGTTATTGAACTTAG
Organism: Sediminibacterium sp.; assembly: GCA_044368905.1. Lineage (GTDB taxonomy): Bacteria > Bacteroidota > Bacteroidia > Chitinophagales > Chitinophagaceae > Sediminibacterium. The sequence goes on from JBILIU010000130.1 coordinate 1,127, forward strand.
AGCAATTCAGAAAAGCTATTTTATGGCCAATCAAGCTATTCCAGTTTTAAAAGGGATCGACTTGGATATCAATAGAAACGAGTATGTCGCATTAATGGGACCATCGGGTAGTGGCAAAAGCACACTAATGAATATATTGGGTTGCTTGGATTCACCAACAGCGGGCACCTACAATTTAAATGGACATGATGTAAGTGCGATGACAGATGATGAATTAGCAGGCATTAGAAATATAGAAATAGGGTTCGTATTCCAACAATTCAATTTATTGCCAAGATTAACCGCAGCAGAAAACGTGGCTTTGCCATTGGTTTACGCGGGCATCCCAAAAAAGGATCGAATAGAAAGAGCATTAGTGGCGCTAGAAAAAGTAGGTCTTGCAGACAGAAGTCATCATAAATCAAATGAGTTGAGTGGTGGACAGATCCAACGTGTGGCGATTGCGCGTGCATTGGTAAACAATCCATCTATTTTGTTAGCGGATGAGCCTACGGGTAATTTGGACTCTAAAACATCTGTAGAAGTCATGGAATTATTTGGTAAAATCCATGCTGGTGGTAATACAGTGATCTTGGTTACACACGAGGAAGATATTGCACGCTATGCACATAGAGTGGTGAGGTTAAGGGACGGAAACGTAGAGACCGATACCTTGAATCTAAAACATATTTAATTTACTAGATACTGAACTAAGTGTCTTTAGTTTTGTTATAAGGTTATGAAAATTTACACTAAGGCAGGAGATCAGGGAAAAACATCTTTAATTGGCGGTACAAGGGTGCCTAAAAGTCATATTCGTATTGAATCTTACGGTACAGTAGACGAACTGAACTCATTCATTGGGTTATTGAATGATTTAGTGGTGGATGCAAAAATCAATGCAGATTTAAAAGAAATTCAAGATAGGTTGTTTACGGTAGGTTCTAGTTTGGCATGTGATCCAGAAAAAGAGTCTGCATTAAGAATACCAGATTTAAAAGAGGAAGACATTCTAAGACTTGAAACTGCGATGGATGCAATGAACGAAGTACTTGCCCCAATGAAATCATTTATTATACCTGGTGGACATCAAGCTATCTCTACTGCGCATATCGCTCGATGTGTTTGCAGAAGAGCAGAACGCTGGTGTGTGAATATGCAAGAAGAAGATTTATTTGTAGAGACTTTAGTGATAAAATATTTGAATCGTTTAAGTGACTATTTATTTACACTAGCTCGTTATATCGGGCATTTGAATGGGGTAGCTGATCTACCTTGGAAGCCAAGAATTTAATTACACAAATTTTACACAAAAAGCCCGTCTTTCATAGTAAGCGTTCTGTCACTTAATGCAGCTAAGGCTTCGTTGTGCGTTACAATTAAGAAACTTTGGTTCATTTCTTTTTTCAAACGTAAAAATAATTCATGCATCGCATGGGCATTCTCACTATCTAGGTTACCAGTGGGTTCGTCCGCGAAAATGATTGCTGGTTGATTAATGAGGGCCCTCGCCACTGCAATTCTTTGTTGCTCGCCACCAGATAATTGGTGCGGTTTTTTATCTTGCTTGTCTGCAAGCCCTAGATAGTCTAATAATTCAAGGGCTTTTTTTGCCACCGTTTTTTTATCCTGTTTGCCGATCCACCCCGGAATAGAAATATTTTCGATTGCAGTGAATTCTGGTAATAAATGGTGAAACTGAAATACAAAACCAATACGGGTATTTCTAAAATGGGCTAATTGTTGGTTATTCAATTGATCAATGGCAACAGCTTCGTAAAAAACCTGTCCTTTATCTGCCTTTTCTAAGCTACTTACAATATACAATAGGGTCGATTTGCCGGCACCCGATGGTCCCACAATGGAAACCAACTCTCCTTTGGATAACTCCAAGGAAACGCCTTTAAGGACTGGTACTGTCCCATATTGCTTCCATATATCTTTAGCAACAAGTAGTTTTGGCTGCATCTCCATGGTGCAAACCTACGATTACCCGGTGAAATTTGTCAAAAATTAATAAAATGTTTACATGATGTAGAAAAATCAGATTTGGTTATATCATTTATACGGCTACTTTTGCAAAAAAGAACCCTATGTTTTGGACATTAGAATTAGCCAGCTATTTAGAAGAAGCGCCTTGGCCAGCAACCAAAGATGAATTGATCGACTACTCCATTAGGAGCGGTGCCCCGATAGAAGTAGTAGAGAATTTACAAGAGTTGGAAGACGAGGGCGAAGTATATGAAAGTATCGAAGACATTTGGCCGGATTATCCAAGCCAAGAAGATTTTATGTTTAATGAAGACGAGTA
>JBILIU010000131.1:0-3378 GCA_044368905.1 Sediminibacterium sp.
TGTCCATTCTTTTACGTATTGTGAATTACAAAGATATTGAGTTGTATCTTTTCAAAAAACCGTATTCTTGAAATATAAAAAGATGCAACTAGCATAACTCACTGAAAGACAAAAAAAAAGCCATCATTTCTGATGGCTTGTCCAGTGTGGCTCCCATTTCTGAGCTTGAACTAAGAAATGATAAAAAGTAACGCAAAAACTCACGCAATAAAACCCAATGATAGCAAGTGTTTCAAGATAAAAGATGATGTTTTCATGAAACAACAAAGGACCCACGATTTAACGTAAGTCCTTGATTTTCATGTAGCGAGAACGAGATTTGAACTCGTGACCTCAGGGTTATGAAGATTTTTTGAGAAAATGAAAGCGTTGATTTGTAATGTGTTATGTTTTCACAAAATCGAAATCAACCGATTTTAGTCGAATTCAGGGGGTGTTTTCCTCACGCAGTGTTTTATAGTTATACCACATACTTATTTAAAAGCTGAACCAATGTATTTGCTTGTTGAACACCAGGCTGTCTCCATTTAATTTCACCCTTTACAAAAATGGCGAGTGTTGGCACACTAGATACATTTAACTCCGAAGCTAGTTTTTGATTTTTGTCTACATCAATTTTTATAATACGAATCTTACCCCCTAACTTATCTCTCACTTGTTCCAAAATGGGAGGCATCATTTTACAGGGGCCACACCACTCCGCAAAAAAATCAACTAAGACAGGTAAATCACCATTAATGATTGTTGCAAATGTTTCAGGACTGGACATACTCTTTATTTTATTTCGGTAAACTCAATATGTTTAACATCTTCCACTAACACCTCTTTAGACTTATAAGTTGGCCTATTGGCACATCCATTGTAACCACAACCAATTTTATACTTTGCAGCTATTATCGAGTATATAGCCAAGAATAAGCCAAAGGTGCCTGACATGTAATCATTTTGTATATAGCCTGTATAACACATAGCAGCACTCAGTAATAATCTAAATGTTAGTGTATAATCAATTTTAGAAAGTAATTTTCTCATGTTTAGTATTTCTACAAAATTAAAGCAATGAAAACTGCCTCTTTGTGACAATTATTACATTCCTTCAAATAGTGTATATTCACTGTAGAATTTAACTTCATATGTTATCCAAAGAAACCCTTACAAAACTATTCCCAGATTGGGAAGACGGCTTATACGATGCCATACTCAATGAGGCAGAATTGAAAGAAGCAAAAGCAGGTACTACTTTATTAAAAATGGGTCAGAATATAAAATCTGCCATGTTGGTTGTAGAAGGAACCATTAAACTTTATCAGGAAGATGAGGCCGGTGGGGAATATTTTATGTATCATTTGAATCCAGGAGAAGCATGTGCTGTGACTTTGGTATGCAATTATCATCATGAACAAAGTCAGGTATTAGCCAAGGCGGTGACTGATATTCAATACTTGGCCATACCTATAGCATTTATGGAAAAGTGGTTAAACGAATTTAAAAGTTGGCATTATTTTGTAATTAAAACCTACCGTAGCAGATATGAGGAACTTTTAAAAACAATTAATGAGATTGCTTTTAAGAATATGGATGAACGTTTAGAATTTTATATTCTAAAATATGTGAAACAATTTGGGAGCATTGTTAATTTAACCCATCAGGATATTGCCAATGACTTAAATACCTCAAGAGAAGTCATTAGTCGCCTATTAAAGAAGATGGAGCATAACGGATGGATTGTGATGAACCGAAATTCATTCGACTGGATCAAAAAATAATACATTTTAGTGTGATAAATATCACCCAATATAGTATTGGGGATCTGTACTTTTGTACAAGTAAAATATAACACAATGCAAAATGTAATAAAATCCATCAAGGAAAAAAAGGGCACTTTATTAGACGTTAGAAGCCCTATGGAATTTGAAGAAAACCATATTCCAGGCGCTATCAATATCCCTTTAGATATTGTTGAATCTAGTATTAAACAAATTTCGGAAATGCAAAAGCCCATTGTGGTCTATTGCTTAAGTGGAGGTCGTAGCTCAACGGCTACAAGTATCCTACAACAAAATGGTATCCAAGACATTTATAATGGAGGCGGGATTTTTAGCTTAAATAACATCATAAACAATAATTAATATGTTCTCTTTTTTCAAAAAACTATTTGGCCCTGGTACTGATTTTAAAGCACTCACAGAAGCAGGTGCCATTATTGTAGACGTCCGTTCAACTCAAGAATTTGACAGAGGCAATATAAAGGGATCCAAAAATATTCCTGTTAATACTATTCAAAGAGAAATCAATACTATTAAAAAGTGGAATAAACCTGTAATTACTGTTTGTCAGAGTGGCGCCAGAAGCGGCATGGCTAAATCTGTATTAAAATCTGCAGGAATTGAAGTGTATAATGGTGGTTCTTGGTTTGGACTTGAATCAAAACTAAAATAAACATGACTTTACTATTTCAAAAGTATAAACGAGAATTAATAGGCATTACCCTTGGTGCGCTATCTGGTTACTTTTATTGGAAATTTGTAGGTTGTTCTAGTGGAACATGTATGATTACTTCTAAGCCAATTAACAGTTCGCTGTATGGTGCTCTAATGGGATTTTTAGTAGCAGGGAGTTTTACAAAAAAATAAAAAGGGGATAAACCAATCTAAAACTGATTTATCCCCTTTTGTAGCGAGACCGGGATTTGAAGGTTTCAACTAATGGTCATAACTAATTACTCTTGAAATTTTCCAATTACCATTATCATTCTTCCAAATCATTAAAAATTTGAAGGTTCCTATTTCGAGTTTACCATTTTCAATATGTTTAAATTGGTGCTTACCAATTTCTATTGCCCCATAACCTTCTATAGGATGTACTTCTAAACTCTCTTTAATAAGATTTCTTTTAAGGTCATAATCTCTATTAAAAATAGAATTGAAATTTTCAAACACTTTTTCAAAACCAATAAGTCCACCATTATCTTGATACCACTCAAGGTCGTTAGTGAAATATGTTTTCATCAAATCTAGCTTCTTTGAATTGTATGCTGTGAACAAAGAACTATCAAGTTGGGCTACTTTATTAAAAAGCTCTGTTTGAGTAGTAGCAACCTTTCTCTCGTTTTGGTTTTGCGCTATAACAGTTGAATAAATTGAAATAGTCAATAAAAGTAGGATTAGATTTTTCATGTGTAAATATACAAAGATGCAACTACCATAACAGTAGTAGAAATATCAGCATTAAAAGTTCGTGTTTTTGGTAAAAAATGACAAAAACCTCACGCAAAACCTCACGCAAACCTCACGCAGAAACAACAAAGGACCCACGATTTAACGTAAGTCCTTGATTTTCATGTAGCGAGAACGAGATTTGAACTCGTGACCTCAGGGT
>JBILIU010000132.1:0-3347 GCA_044368905.1 Sediminibacterium sp.
TCAACGGGTAAAGTGTCAAGCACTTTTCAAATCCTCTACTTACAATAAAGCGCGTCTCTCCTTCTGCCAGTTGCTTTTTCAAGCTGCCTGGAACTAGGAAACGCCCTTTAGCGTCGATAGTTGATTGGTATTCTCCGTGAAATCCTGTCATTTGTTAATAATTTGATCTTTATTTTACCACTTGTTCACACAAAATAACACTTTTTACCACTTTTATAGGCCAAACAGACCCTTCTAGTTTTCCACAAGAAATGAACCGAGCCAATACGCTTACTATGATTGGATTTCAGGGGATTTTGACTTATTTCTAAAATTTAGGAGTGTTAAGAGCTGTGGATAACCCATTTCTGAAGGTTTATAAGTTGTGAATTCACCTAAATCATGGCATTTCAAAGGGTTTTGCTATTTTTGCGCCATGAAAATGGCAGAATTTGACTACGATTTACCTAATGAGCGCATTGCTTATACCCCAGCGGGTAATAGATCGGATAGCAAACTCTTGGTATGGGACCAAGCCATTAAAGCCGAAGCGCATTACAAGGATATCGCCGACTACATCCCAAATGGGCATAGTTTATTCTTTAATAACAGCAAGGTCATTGCAGCTAGGATTTTATTTGATAAATCAAACAGCATAACTGATCTGGAGCGCATGCCCTCTATCGATGCTAAAAAGATGATCGATCCTAATGCATCTACAAATAGCAAACAAAATAAAATAGAAATTTTTTGTTTAGAACCAACTACAGCATTTACACCTGTTCAGTTGGCAATGCAAGCCACCAATAAAGTTTCATGGAAATGTTTAGTAGGTGGTTCAAAGAAATGGAAGACGGAATTTTTACAGAAGGAGCTATTTTATGATGATATAAAAATAATTTTATCTGCAAAAAAAATTGCGCAAGAAGAAGGACATTTTATCATTGAATTTTCTTGGGATCATCCTAGCATTGTATTTTCTGAAATCATTGCACTCGTTGGACAGATTCCATTGCCTCCTTATATTCATAGAGCAGCTAATGAAACGGATAAAGATCGCTATCAGACAACCTATGCAACAACAGAAGGTTCTGTTGCAGCACCTACAGCTGGCTTGCACTTTGATGAGCATGTATTTAATTCATTAGCTGCAAAAGGAATTGAAAAAAAATTCATCACACTCCATGTTGGGGCGGGCACATTTATGCCAGTCAAAGTAGACGACTTTCAGGACCATTTAATGCATGCAGAATTTATTGACGTAGACCTGCAAACCATTGAATACTTAGCCACTACTTCGGACAATATCATTGCAGTTGGAACAACCTCACTTAGGACTTTAGAATCTTTGTATTGGTTAGCGATTAAAATAAAGCAGACACCCGGAATTGATATCAACGAAATTAATTTATTACAATGGGATGCGTACACTTTGGAGGATCAACAAACCAGTGTCAACAAAGCAATGCAATATTTAAAAGAATGGATGATTCAGAAAAAATTAAATGCCCTGATTGCAACCACACAATTGATGGTGAAGCCTGGATATCAATTTAAAGTTTGTAAAGGATTGATTACGAATTTTCATCAGCCTAAATCTACGCTCTTGCTAATCATTGCCGCCATTGCTGGTGATGAATGGAAAACAATTTATCAACATGCTCTAGACAACGAATACCGATTCCTTAGTTATGGGGATGGCTGTTTATTTTGGTTCAATCATCGGTAGGCTAATTTCAACCTTCGTGCCTTTATCTAATTCACTTGTTACATGTATTGTGCCTTTGTGCAAGTCTATTACCCATTTAACATAACTCATGCCCAAGCCGAATCCTTTTACGTTGTGTATATTCCCTGCATGTGCGCGATAAAACTTTTCAAAAATATGTTTCACGGTATCAGGTGTCATCCCAATGCCCTTATCCTCGATCGTAATCAATATTTTATTGGAGACTGTTTTTGTTTTAATGGTGATATCAATTTCTGACTTCGCATATTTAATTGCATTGTCAATTAGATTAGATAAAACATGTAAAAAAAATTCTTCGTCAATCCAGGTTTCAGAAGGTTGTGCATCCAATTGTAAATGCACAGCAGAAGGTTTTGCGTCTAATTGTAATTTAAAACTATCAATGACGCCTTGAATAAGGTCATTGATATTCACTAATTGCCTATTGAGCTCATTTTCTTTTTTCTCTAAATGAGCAGCTTGCAAAATTGTTTCCACATGCTTGTTCATGCGAATGTTTTCCTCTTTGATGATTGAGCTAAAATAATCCACAGCGCTTGCATCCGATTGTACTTTAGTGGACTTAAGCGCGTCCACAGCAAGTGAAATAGTTGCCAATGGTGTCTTCAACTCATGGGTCATATTATTGATAAAATCACTTTTGATTTCACTCAGCTTTTTTTGTTTGATCAATGACCTTATTGTAATAATAAATGCCGCTAATACAATAATGATAAACAAAGCTGCGCCAAAGACAACCCATTGTAGCGTTTTAAATAAATAGGAATTAACATTAGGTACAATAATGATCAATGTTTCAAAAGGACCTGTCGTTTCTAATATCTCTTGTGGAATAATCGACACCCTGGTTTGTACCGTATTCAATTCATCCACAAATACATCTTCAAATTTTTTACTTTTAATTTCTATATTGCCATTCTTGTCTTGTAAAGCAAACTCATAAGACAGGTCTTGCAAACCATATTTTGCCATGGCTGCTCTTAATCTTTTATCCAGATCCTGGGTACTATACATATCCGACAAGGTAGCTTCCTCGAAACTGTGGGAATGACCACCCCCTGATAAACTCAAAGATTTTTTAGGAAAATGAAACGCCAGTCCCCCATTTAATTTTTTTCCTAAATCAGCAGAGACAATAACACCTGCCTGATTTACTTTTTCGATCAACTGGTTTTTTTGCAATAAAAATAAACCTTGTAGCCAAGTGATTTGGATAAACAATATCCCTAGGATCGATAATCCAATTAATGTAAATAAGAAAGGGAATGTTTTTTTCATAATCTAACTGGTACGATCTTGCAAATTTGCCTACGTGAATATATAAAAAAACCCGCTCGATTGTTCGAGCGGGTTTCAGATAGTTGATAATTTTTTGTTATTGTGTGTAAGCGTTATAAAACACCTTCTACCAAGACAGTTGCCTTATTGTCAATCACTTCTACAAATCCGCCTTGTATTGCATAAGATTCAGCTGCAGCGCCTTTTTGTAAGACTTTCACATTGCCAATTCCTAATGCACTCACCAATGGAGCGTGCTTGTCTAAGATCTCGAATAAACCATCTACACCAGGTAATTGTACACCTTGTACATTTCCACTAAATAACTTCTTCTCTGGTG
>JBILIU010000036.1:0-12425 GCA_044368905.1 Sediminibacterium sp.
AATCCCCTTCCTTTAAATCAGACCAATCAATTTTTTCACTTTGTGTATATTGTTCTGCTGCTGTTCTTTTTAAATTGGTATTGTAAATCGCATTCATCACATCCAATGTAAAATAAGAACAGTCCACACCTCTTTTACTGGATCCGCCAAGCACATAAGGCGTGCCCCACCATTCGTCTATTTTTTGTAATAATGGAATATTGTTGATTTCTTCCACCGCAATATCCATTTGAATAGAATACTTTAATTGCAACCAATTGGATTTTTCTACATCGGTTAAATTATCTGGCATTCTATCTGTACGTTCTGAACGAATTAAAACAGGTTCCGCTTCTAAAGCGTAGGATGCTTTTTTCATATACACCCTGCCTGGCTTGACCGATATATTATCTAAAAATTCAATCGCATCGTTAGATTCAGTGTTGGATTCCGGAACAGCAACTACTGCAGGTAAATTTCTTTTTGGCTTAGCTTTTAATTGAGCCGTTTTTGCTTTGACAGATTGCGTGAACTTAGACATAGTGGTACAGCTTGACAAAATTGCCATCATCCATACCAGCCCTAATATCGTTATAATCCCTTTTTGCATGATTGGCAAGATAAGGCAAGAACCTTAAAATTGCCTCAAAGTAGCAGATTTTAACCCATTTTTGTGGAAAATTAAGCTCCTTCAAGCCCCCCTTTTTTACGATATTTGTGACTTATCCCGATATCCCAAATGCCCAAGTTTTCTCATTTACACGTTCATACCCAATATTCACTATTAGACGGTGCAGCCTCTATAGATGGTTTGTATAAAAAAGCCATCAAGGACGAAATGCCTGCATTGGCGATCACCGATCACGGGAATATGTTTGGTGCATTTAATTTTGTAAGTCAGGCTTGGAAAAATACCAAAGTGATTGGCAAAGATGACAATGGAAAAGATATTTTAGCCCCTACTGTAAAACCAATTGTTGGATGTGAGTTTTATGTGGTGAAAGACCGACATATCAAACAATTTACAAAGGAACATAAGGACGATCGTTTTCATCAAGTCTTATTAGCAAAGAATGCGGTGGGGTATCAAAACTTGATTAAACTAACTTCTTTAGGGTATATCGAAGGGATGTATAGCAAGTACCCAAGAATCGATAAAGAGCTTATTGAAAAATACCATGAGGGCATTATAGCCACTACTTGTTGTATTGGCGCGCATGTGCCTCAATCCATTTTAAGAGATGGTGAGGCAGCTGCAGAAAAAGAATTTAAATGGTGGTTGGATTTATTTGGTGAAGATTATTATATCGAAATCCAAAGACATGAAATACCAGAACAAGAAATCATTAACAATACCTTACTAAAGTTTTCAAAAAAACATAAAGTAAGTGTGATCGCTACCAACGATAGTCATTATATCAATGAAGATGACGCCAATGCACATGATATCTTACTATGTATTAACACAGGCGAAAAACAATCTACTCCAGGATTCGATGATTTTGTAAACGACGAACTTCAAATTAAAAATAGAAGATTCAAGTTTCCGAATAATAAATTTTATTTCAAGACCCAATCCGAAATGATTGAGTTATTTAGTGATATCCCTGAATCTATTGACAATACCAATGCCATTGTAGATAAAGTGGAAGTATTGAATTTAAAGAAAGACATCCTCCTACCCGCTTTCCCTATTCCAAAAAGTTTTCAGATTCATAAGGAAGCCAATATGAATCAGTGGGAGTTCTTAAAACATATTACCTGGGAAGGTGCACATAAAAGATATGATGCTATTACTGCAGAAATTCAAGAAAGAATTGATTTTGAATTATTCACTATTCAAACCATGGGCTTTGCGGGTTACTTTTTAATTGTAAGTGATTTCATTAAAGCAGGACGTGAGATGGATGTGTTTGTGGGCCCTGGTCGTGGATCTGCAGCAGGCTCTGTAGTGGCCTATTGTATTGGCATCACCAATATTGACCCGATAAAATACCAATTACTTTTTGAGCGTTTCTTAAATCCAGATCGTAAGAGCATGCCCGATATTGATACGGACTTTGATGATGAAGGCCGTCAGAAAGTAATTGATTATGTGGTAGAAAAATATGGCAAGGAACAAGTTGCACAAATTATTACTTATGGTACGATGGCGGCTAAAAGTAGTATCAAGGATGTGGCACGTGTGATGGATTTGCCTTTATCAGAATCCAACTTATTAGCAAAATTGGTTCCAGACAAACCAGGCACCGAACTCAATCGTTGTTTGCACGCGCCCATCACAGTTAAAGAAGGCGAAAAATCTTTGGCCGAAAAAGAAGGGTATCAGTCGGACGATATTGACAATATAAAAAAGCTAAGAGAAATTTATGCAGGCAATGATTTAAGAGCGGCCGTATTGCATGAAGCAGAACGTTTAGAAGGTTCTATTCGTAATACAGGTATTCATGCTGCAGGTATCATCATTGCACCAAGTGACTTGACCGAAATTATGCCGGTTGCCACTGCAAAAGATTCTACATTATGGGTGACGCAAATTGAAGGTTCTGTGATTGAAGAAGCAGGCGTAATTAAAATGGACTTCTTGGGTTTAAAAACCCTTTCTATTTTAAAAACTGCTTTACAGTTAATCAAACAAAACCATGGTATTACCATCGACTTGGATACGATTCCTTTAGACGACGAAAAAACTTTTCATTTATACCAAAGAGGAGAAACCAATGCCACTTTCCAATTTGAGAGTGTGGGCATGCAAAAATATTTACGTGAGCTAAAGCCCGACAAATTTGCCGACTTGATTGCGATGAACGCCTTGTACCGTCCAGGTCCGATGGCCTATATCCCAAATTTCGTTGAACGTAAACATGGTCGTGAAACCATTCAATATGACCTGCCTATTATGGAGGAAATATTGGCAGACACTTATGGGATTACGGTGTACCAAGAGCAGGTAATGTTACTCAGTCAAAAGATTGCTGGCTTTACCAAAGGCGACGCGGATGTATTGCGAAAAGCCATGGGTAAAAAGCAAAAATCGGTATTGGATAAAATGAAAGCACAATTTGTGGAAGGCGCCGTGAAGAATGGCCATCCAGAAAAAGCTTTAGATAAAATTTGGACCGACTGGGAGGCATTTGCACAATACGCATTCAATAAATCGCATTCTACCTGTTATGCTTATGTGGCGTATCAAACAACCTACCTAAAAGCACATTATCCTGGAGAATATATGTCTGCCGTTTTAAATCATGCAGGTAGTATCGATAAAATCACCTTCTTTATGGAAGAGTGTAAACGTATGGGCATAAAAGTATTGGGTCCGAATATCAATGAATCCTTGCAAGGTTTTTCTGTCAATAAAAATGGAGAGATCCGTTTTGGATTAGGCGGATTAAAAGGCGTTGGTGAAGCAGCCATTGAAGCGATTATCATTGAGCGTAATAAAGGCGGACATTTTGAGACCATGATTGATTTTATCAAACGTGTTTTGTCAAGAGCGGTGAATAAAAAATCATTAGAAAGTCTAGCCTACTCAGGCACTTTTGATTGTTTCCCTGAATACCACCGTGCGCAATATTTTAATACAGGTGATGGAGACCGCACGAATGGGATGGAAAAATTAATTGCCTATGCGCAAGCAATTCAGTCTATGACAACTGGTTCTACCAATACCCTTTTTGGTGATTTACCATCTGCCATGCAAGTGCCTATCCCTAAATTAGCCCTCTGTGAGGAATGGACTTTGACCGAAAAATTAGACCACGAAAAAGATATTACGGGCATGTTCATGAGTGGTCATCCTTTAGATCATTTTAATTTTGAATTAAAACATTACGCTTTTACTCCTATCAATGAATACAACGAGGTTAAAGACAACTTAATTAGTTTCCCCAATAACCTGGGAAAAAACTTTAAACTCGCAGGACTGGTAACAGATGTGCAACATAGGATCACCAAAACAGGTAAGAACTTTGGTTCATTTGCGATTGAAGATTTTACAGGCAAGACAGACTTTATCTTATGGAGCGAGGATTATGTAAAGTTTCAGAACTATTTAGAAGTGGGACAAAAAGTATGTATCAATGGTTCCTTTAGAAACAGATTCAACCAACCCAATAATTTTGAATTTAAGTTACAGAATATGTCTCTATTAGAAACAGTGAAGCAAATGCAAACACGAACGGTGGAACTGAGTTTGCATCCTGCAAATCTAAGAGCCGATATGATAGATTTTTTTGAAAAGAATATCAAAGCAAACCCAGGGAGGACATCTCTAAAAATTACTTTTGTAGAACCAAGGGAGCAACTAGCGGCAAGCTTATTAACGATAGAGAAAGGCTTTTTGATCAATGATGAATTTGTACAATTCTTAGACCTGAACCCAGAATTAAACGTTCAGGTGAAACTAGCCAACTAATTGTCCCCAATAAGGGATTTTTAAGTGGAAAAGTCAAGATGGCAGATATTAAAGTTTGGAGCTAATTTTGTACTACAATAATAAAGAACAAGAAAAATATAAAAATACAATTATGGCATTAGAATTTACAGACGCGAACTTTCAACAAACAGTAATAGAAAGTGACAAATTAAGTGTAATCGATTTTTGGGCAGAATGGTGTGGACCATGTCGTGCAATTGGACCAGTTATCGAAGAATTAGCAGTTCAGTACGAAGGAAAAGTGAATATCGGTAAAGTGAATGTGGATGTGAATCCTACATTGAGTACTAATTTTGGCATCACTTCAATTCCTGCGATCCTTTTTGTAAAAGGTGGTCAAGTGGTAGACAAGCAAATTGGTGCTGTACCAAAGGCTGTTTTAGACAAGAAGATCCAATCTCACATGTAATTGAAATAACAGATTATAAGAAATCCTGCTCATTCAACTGAGTGGGATTTTTTATGTCCTGCATTCAAAAAATAACAATAAATTAATTACCTTTCTTCCCTAAACTAACCCCATGGATAGATTTCAAGGCCTGATTGGCATTGTATTAATACTAATGATTGCTTTTTTGTTTTCTAATAATAAAAAAAGAATCAATTACCGTTTAGTACTAAGTGGCTTAGCCCTTCAGTTAACCATTGGTATTTTGATCTTAAAAATACCCGCCATTACAAGATTCTTTCAGATTTTAGGAAAAGGGATGGGTAAGATAGAGGAATTTGCCCGTCAAGGTGCGGCATTTGTTTACGGAGGTGTTGCTGCAATGGGTCCTGCCGGCGCAACCGATTTTACCAATGGTGGTTTTGTGTTTGCATTTAACGTGACTGCAACCATTATATTAGTTTGTGTTTTAGTTGCTTTGTTTTATCATTTTGGTGTTATGCAACGCATCATATCGTTGATTGCCAAAGCAATGAATTTTATCATGCGTGTGAGTGGCGCAGAAGCATTGAGTAATGTGGCGAGTGCCTTTGTAGGACAGGTAGAAGCACAGGTGATGATTCGCCCTTATTTACCTACTATGACAAAAAGTGAAATTTTAGCAAGCATGAGCGGAAGTTTGGCTTGTATTGCAGGTGGTATATTAGTTGTATATGCAAACATGGGTGCGCAAGCAGGTATGGACTTAGCACCAAAATTGATTACTGCAAGTTTAATGGCCGCACCAGGTGCGTTGGTCATTGCAAAAATATTATTCCCAGAGACTGAGGTTTCTCAAACAATGGGGAAAGTGACTTTAGAAGTGAAGAGTCAATATAGCAACACCATTGATGCCATTACACATGGAGCTGGAGATGGTTTTAAAATTGCCATGAACGTAATTGCCATGTTGATTGGATTCATTGCTTTAATTGCATTGGTAGATTGGAGCTTGTTAAAAATTGGACATCTTTTTAACGCCAATCTAGATTTAAGCTTGAACTTTATTTTTAGTAAACTGTTTTATCCTATGGCTTGGGCCATGGGTATTCCAAATGTAGATGTGCAGAATGCGGCAACCTTACTAGGTCAAAAATTAACCATCAACGAATTTGTGGCGTTTAAGAGTTTAACTAGCAAAGTGATCCCAATTGTTACTGAGAAGGGCTTGTTGATTGTAAGTATCGCTATTTGTGGTTTTGCCAATTTCAGCAGTGTAGGAATGTTAATTGGTGGCATTGGAGAATTAGCACCAACCCGCCGTAAAGACCTTGCTGAATTAGGCCTCAAAGCACTTTTAGCTGGAACCTTAGCTTCCTATTTGTCTGCAAGTATTGCGGGTATTTTAATAGGTTAATTTTTAAATACCAGTGTACATACACGGTTAAAGCTTATTCTATTTATAAGGAAAGACTTTAAACATAAGATGGTAATCAAGCCCTTATTGACTAACTTTGTGGCCTAATTTCATAGTTTATGAACAAGGCACAAATTCAAGTTCTGGTAGATGCGCAAGCAGATCCAATTTTAAAAACCATCGGTCAAAAAATCATTCAAAACGAACGTATCAGTTTTGAAGATGGTGTTGCCTTGTTCGAAAAATCATCCCTTCCCTATGTAGGTGCATTAGCCAACTGGAAAAGAAATGAATTACATGGTGATATCACTTATTTCAATCGAAATTTTCATATCGAACCTACCAATGTCTGTGTTTTCTCTTGTAAGTTTTGTTCTTATTCAAAATTATATGCCCATAAAGAAGAAGGATGGGAATTAACGATAGACCAAATGATGGATATCGTGAAATCTTATGATGGCAAACCAGTGACTGAAGTACATATTGTGGGTGGAGTGCATCCTAAATTAACTTTAGCATTTTTCTTGGATTTAATGCGCGCAATCAAAGCACATCGTCCCGAATTACATATCAAAGCATTTACGCCAGTTGAATTGGATTATATGTTCCGTAAAGCCAAAGTATCTATTCAAGAAGGGATGCGTTTGGCACATGAAGCTGGATTGGATTCTTTGCCTGGTGGCGGTGCCGAAATTTTTCATCCCGATGTTCGTACAATTATTTGTGATGATAAGGTAGATGCGAATGGATGGTTGGAAATTCACCAAACAGCACATGAACTTGGTATGCATAGCAATGCCACTTTATTGTATGGCCATATCGAAAAATATGAACATCGTGTAGACCATATGGAACGCCTTAGACAATTACAAGATCAAACAAAAGGATTCAACACATTCATCCCACTTAAGTTTAGAAATAAGGACAACGAAATGCATGATGTGCCAGAATCCACCATGCTAGAAGATTTAAAAATGTATGCGATCTCAAGATTGTACTTGGATAATTTCCCGCATGTCAAAGCTTACTGGCCAATGCTAGGTCGTCAAGTAGCTCAATTAACTTTGAGTTATGGCGTGAATGATATTGATGGCACCATCGATGATACCACTAAAATTTACTCTATGGCTGGCAGCGAAGAACAAAATCCTGCAATGACCACTTTGGAATTGGTTCGCTTAATCAAACAAGCAAAAAGAACACCAATCGAAAGAGGTACTTTATACAATGTAATTCAAGATTTTAGTTTGATAGATGAAGCAGCTATCGAAGCTTAATTTGATACTTCATCGAAATTCAATTTTGATAAAGTTTAAATACTAATTCTAATTTAACATTCTGCTAATCCAATTGGTATTTGCATGGCCAATCCTCCGTCTGCAGTCTCTTTGTATTTTACATTCATATCCAATGCAGTTTGCCACATGGTGTGTATCACTTTGTCTAAACTAACCAAGGCATAATCTGGTTTACTTTGTAATGCCAATTGCGCAGCAGTAATGGCTTTGATCGCACCCATGGTATTGCGTTCAATACATGGAATTTGCACCAACCCACCCACTGGATCACAGGTTAATCCTAAATGATGTTCCATAGCAATTTCTCCCGCCATTAAAACCTGTCTTTGATTGCCCCCTAATAATTCTGTCAATCCTGCTGCAGCCATCGCAGAGGAAACACCAATCTCTGCTTGACATCCACCCATCGCTGCAGAAATAGTCGCACCGTTTTTAAATAAAATACCAATTGCATTGGCGGTCAATAAAAAACGATGGATGTCTTGTTGACTTCCTTTATTACAAAAATTAATCGCATACATTAGTACGGCAGGAATCACACCAGCTGCACCATTGGTAGGTGCAGTCACTACCCTTCCAAAACTTGCATTCTCTTCGTTCACTGCCAATGCAAAACAACTTACCCAATCTAAAATATAAGTAAAGTCCGAACCTCCACTTTGAATTTGTTGCATCCACTGTTCAATATTTTTTGTTACCTCATCGTTTACTACAACATTAGTTTCTGTATTGGATGGATTCAATTGAATTTCTTTCTTCAATAATTTAGTATTCAAATCATGCGCTCTTCTGTGCACTTGCAATCCACCAGGCAAAATACCTTCTGCATACACCCCTTTATAAATACAATCTAGCATTGTCTTCCATAATCGATCCAATCCTTCTTCCAAAGCATGCTCCGTATGTAATTGTTTTTCATTTTCTTTTACAATATCAGAAATAGGCAAACCTGTTTTGATACACCAGTGAATTAAATCATTGGTTGAAAAAAAATTAAATGGCACTTCGATATTGGTTTCCTTTTTATCTTCTATTAAATGGCCTAGCTCTAAGCCATCTTCTGATGCTTCTGTTTCTATAAATCCACCTCCAACTGAATAATAAGTAAAGGTTTTTACTGCATCTTTTAATTCAACCACAAATTGCATGGCATTGGGATGATAGGGCAAACTTTTATCCTTTAAAAAAACTAAATGATTGTTGTAATCAAATTGGACTGAATGCACTCCATCTAATAAAATGGTTTGTTGTTCTTTAATAGCTTGCACTTTTTGCGCAATCAAACGCGTATCCGTAGTAACAGGATCTTCGCCCTGCAAGCCCATTAATATAGCCGTATCTGTTCCGTGTCCCTTTCCGGTTTTAGCCAAAGAACCATACAGATATACATGCAATGCATTGATATTTTTGATATCGGATACCGCACTCACCCTTTTGATCATATGCTTTGCAGCTAACCAAGGTCCTAGGGTATGTGAACTTGAAGGTCCTACACCAATTTTAAACATATCAAATACAGAGATGAACTTTTCCATAAGTAAAACAAATTTAAGTGAGTTTACAGTAGATATACACAATTAGGGCATAATTTAATGCTAAATGCAAGGTAAAAAGGATGGCTGTTTGGTAATAATTTGCGAAATTCGAGTTACAAATAATACTCCATGGAATTATCATCTCTTTTAAACAGATTTAGTGAACCAGAAACTTTAAAAATGGCCAAATTAGGTCGTGAATTAAGGGCATCAGGTGTTGATGTAATTGACCTAAGCTTAGGTGAGCCAGATTTTGACACGCCACAGCATATTAAAGATGCTGCGATCAAAGCCATCAATGATAACTGGAGTCATTATACCCCAGTTGCAGGTTTTTTAGATTTAAGAGAAGCCGTTTGTACTAAATTAAAAAGAGATAACAATTTAGATTATACCCCCGATCAAATCATTACCTCTACTGGTGCAAAGCAAAGTTTAGCCAATGCAATATTGGCTTTAGTAGATGAAGGTGAAGAAGTGATTATCCCAACACCTTATTGGGTGACTTATTCTGAATTGGTAAAAATTGCGCGTGGTAAAGTGGTTGAAATCAGAACCACGGTAGAAGCAGGATTCAAAGCAACACCTGCACAAATAGAAGCAGCCATCACTCCTAAGACAAAAGTATTCATGTTCTCCTCTCCATGTAATCCTTCTGGTGCAGTGTATAGCAAAGCAGAATTGGAAGCATTAGCGAACTTGTTTAAAAAATACCCTCAAATCACCATCTTATCGGATGAGATTTATGAATACATCAACTTTATTGGCAAGCACGAAAGTATTGCACAGTTCAGTGAGATCAAAGACCAAGTGATTGTGATCAATGGATTGAGTAAAGGTTTTGCAATGACCGGTTGGCGTTTAGGATATACTGCATCTAATATTACTTTAGCCAAAGCGATGGAAAAATTACAGGGACAATTTACTTCTGGCACTAGTTCTATCACACAGAAAGCTGCAGTAGCAGCACTAGTGGGCGATTTGAAACCATCTATCGCAATGACAGAAGAATTCACACGTCGCAGAACAACCACTTTAGCATTGGTGAATGCGATGCCTGGATTTAAATGCTTTGCTCCCGAAGGTGCATTTTATGTATTCCCAGACGTGAGTAGTTATTATGGTAAATCTGATGGACAACAAACTATTAAAAATGCCTCAGACCTTAGTATGTTCTTATTAAATACGGCACATGTTTCTTCTGTAATGGGTGATGCATTTGGAGAACCGTATTGTGTAAGATTCTCTTTTGCAAATAGTATGGAGAATATTGAAAAAGCATGGGCAAGAATTAGAGAAGCATTGGCTACTTTAAAATAAGTCCTCCTATTCATGACACCAGAAAAATTTCAAATGTTTGAAAATCGATTGCTTAAAAACTATAAGCATCGTTTAAAACAAGCAAAGCGACTTCATGTTTCTTGCTGGAGACTTTATGACCATGACTTACCAGAATTCCCCATTTGTGTGGAATTTTATGAGGACTTTATTTATATCGCTGAATACAACAGACGACATGCTTTAACAGACGAGGAACATGAGATTTGGTTCAATGAAACTAAAAGAATTGTTTCCGAAATGACTGGTGTACCTATAGATCATATGTATGTGAAATTACGCAAGCGCATGTCTCATCGTGAAGGACAATACGAAAAAGAAGCCGTGACAGCATCAAAAATTATCACCGTACAAGAAAATGGTTTACAATTTTTAGTCAACTTAACCGACTATTTAGATACTGGTTTATTTTTAGATCACCGTGTCACTAGACAAATGGTTCAAGCTGAAGCAAAGGATATGCATTTTTTAAATTTGTTTTCTTATACCAGTTCTTTTTCTGTGTATGCAGCAAAAGCAGGTGCAAAATCAGTGACTTCGGTCGACTTATCTAAAACTTATTTAAGTTGGAGTGAAGAAAATTTTAAACTCAATCAAATAGCCCCTTCATCCGCCTATCAATTTATTCATGCAGATGTCAAGCAATATTTAAAAACATTACCAGTTAATTTTTATGATTTAGTGGTGATGGATCCTCCTACCTTTAGCAATAGTAAAAGAATGAAGGATATTTTAGACATTCAAAGAGACCATGTAGAATTGATCAATGATATGTTGAAAGCAATGAAGCCAGGAGGCATCTTATATTTTAGCACCAACTTTACGCAGTTCATCATTGACGCCGAACAAATAAAGAGTGATCAAATCAAAGACATCACCAAGGCCACTACGCCATTTGATTTTGAAGGAAGATTAAAACGTTGGTGTTATAAAATTATAAAGCCGCTCTAATCGCTTTGTCAATTGCTAAAACTTGTGGAATGACCATTTGTTGATTGTTATTCTCAACCACATAATCGCATAAGCGCATTTTAATGGTATCCGAAATTTGATTGCGCATACGCGCATCTACTTGTTCTTTTGTGATGCCATCTCTTTGCATGACTCTGTGTATTCTTAATGACAAAGGTGCTGTGACCCCTATGACTTTAAATAAACCATCTGCAGCGCCCGATTCAAAAATCAATGCGGCTTCTTTAATCACATAGGGACTAGTTTGTTTTGCTGCCCAATCTTTTGCTGCTTGAATGGTCACTGGATGCACAATCGCATTGAGTAATTGTAGTTGAAAAGGATCATTGAACACAATGTCCGCTAATTTTTCTTTTTGCAATCCCGATGCATTGTAAATACTTGAACCAAATTGTTCAATCAATTTTGCTTTCATCTCAGGATTGCTTTGCATCATCATCTTGGCTGTTTCATCGGCATTGAACACAGGAATGCCAAGGGTTGCAAATATTTTTGCGACCACCGATTTGCCTGAACCAATCCCTCCTGTTAAACCAATCATTGTTGCCATAAGCAGTTCAAAAAAAATCCGAAATCAGTTTCCAATTGTTTGGAGGCTAATTTCGGATTGTATCATTTAAGTCATTGTTCTTATTTGTTGATCGCTTGAGACCACTCTAAGCTAATAGAAGATCTTTCGATCTTTAAATAACTTCCTGGGCTCACTTCCAATTGAATGGTGTTGTCTTCGTTCACCTTATTGATTGTACCATGAATACCTGCAATGGTAACCACTTTATCACCCTTCTGCATTGTATCAATAAATTTCTTTTGCTCTTTTGCTTTTTTAGCTTGTGGGCGGATCATGAAAAACCAAAAAACCAAGATAATACCACCTAACATGATCAACTGAAAAGTTCCACCTTGTTGTGGCGCTTGTAATAAAATTTGTGTCATTTTGTTTTGTTTATGTTTTAAACTTGAATACAAAGATAGTGTAATCCAATTACTTTGCTTTGTGACTTATCTTTTGAATTTGACCATTTGCTACTAATTCTTTGTGGATGCTATCCAAAATACCATTGACAAAATGGCCACTTTG
>JBILIU010000037.1:0-12337 GCA_044368905.1 Sediminibacterium sp.
GACATAGACTAGAAGGGATCTTCCATAGCGGCTCACCCATGGGTATGATTGTGCATGCATTAAGAGGGATGTATGTTTGTGTGCCAAGAAATATGGTGCAAGCAGTGGGCATGTACAATACATTATTACAAGGCAACGATCCTGCATTATTGATAGAGTGTTTAAATGGCTATCGATTAAAAGAATCAGTGCCATCGAATATCAATGAATTCACTGTTCCATTAGGAATGCCTGAGATCGTAAAAGCTGGCGAAGACATCACCATTGTGACTTACGGTTCTACATTAAGAATTGTAGAAGATGCAGCGATACGTTTAGCAGCAATGGGGATTGATTGTGAAGTGATAGACGTGCAAACGCTTTTACCTTTTGATATCAACCATCAAATAGTCGCATCCCTTAAAAAAACCAATCGAATTTTATTTGTAGACGAAGATGTGCCTGGAGGCGCTACTGCATATATGTATCAACAAGTGATCGAAACTCAAGGTGGATATAAATGGTTAGATGCAAGTGCTAGAACTTTATCTGCTAAAGCACATCGTCCAGCTTATGCAAGTGATGGAGATTATTTCTCTAAACCAAATACCGAAGAGGTCATTCAGGTGGTGAAGGATATGATGGCAGAGTAAAGGATTGCGGAATAAATCCTTCTTTTATTGAATTAATAACCTTCTAGCTGTTCCGTATAACTTAATGAGCCTAGTCTAACCCTTAATGGAATTTTAGTTTTCTTTTCCAATGCTCTTTCTTGATTGCAAAAAAATCCTGTTTGCGTGGTGTAGTAATTTGGCGCAATTTTATTTTGAACGGAATAGGATGCTTTAGAAATATTTGTAACTAAAGGTGTTGTCGATTTTTTTTCTATTTTCCAATATTCCTTTGCATTTTTTACATTCAATTTTTGCGCAGAGATTGTCTGCGCAAAAATGAAACATAATATCGTGATTGCAGTTTTCGTAGTCGTTGAATTTATCCCATATTGTGAAATACCTTATTCACATCTTCATCTTCCTCTAGTCTTTCAATTAACTTACTAATATCTTCTGCTTGTTCATCTGTTACAGGCACAGTGGTACTTGGTATCCACTCTAGTTCTGATGAAATCGCTGTGATATTTTTTTCTTCTAATGCTTTTTGTAAGCTACCAAAGTCGGTGAACGCACATCTTAAAACAATAATTGGATTTCCATTATCGTCATTGCTTTCTCCTAATTCATCTAAGCCATGGTCTATCAATTCTAATTCCAAATCATCCATCACCAATCCTTCTGGATTCAATTTAAACACACCCATTTTCTTAAATTGAAAACTTACGCTGCCACTATTGCCCATCGCACCGTTTCCTTTATTAAAATGACTCTTTACATTGGCAACAGTTCTTACATGGTTGTCGGTTGCAGTTTCTACTAATATTGCCACACCATGTGGTGCATAACCTTCATATAAAATTTCTTCGTAGTTGCTAGTGTCTTTTCCCATAGCTCTTTTAATAGCCGCTTCTACTCTGTCCTTAGGCATCCCTACGCTTCGCGCATTCTGATAACACCTTCTTAAAGCAGGATTATCATCTGGGTTAGGACCACTTGCTTTTACTGCAATGACAATTTCCTTACCAATGCGGGTAAACTGCTTTGCCATACGATCAAAGCGTTTAAACATGGTCGCTTTTCTTACTTCAAATATTCTTCCCATAATTGTTCTTTTAAGTCTGTAAAAATAACACAAAAAAAATAGTCCCGAAAGTCGGGACTATTTTAATTTATCGCTAATTAGAATTAATTATTCAACTTACTTGTCTTCTTACTATATAAGAAGTACACAAATAAGCCTAAAATCATCCAAATGAATGCTACTTTAAGGGTTTGCATGTCTAGCGCGAAAATCATTGCCAAACAAATCACAGCACCTAAGATAGGAACTAATGGTACTAATGGTGTTTTGAATGGACGCTCCATTTCTGGTGATTTACGTCTTAAGATCCAAATACCTAAGCTTACTAATACGAAAGCAAATAAGGTACCGAAACTTGTCAAATCACCTGCAACACTTCCTGGAACGAAAGCAGCAAATAGACCAACAAATACAAATAGGATCCAGTTAGATTTATAAGGTGTTTGGTATTTAGGGTGTAAATCGCCAAATGCCTTAGGTAATAAACCATCCTTACTCATAGAATAAAAAATACGGCTTTGTCCCATCAACATCACTAAAATCACAGATGAGAAACCTGCTAAGATCGCCACAGTCACGGCGGTTGCTAACCAACCATATCCTGTCATATAAGTTGAAATGGCATAAGCAACAGATGCTTCTCTTCCTTTTTCTGGATCCACAAAATCCGTCCAAGGTGCAACGCCTGTTAACACGTGGCCAAATAAAATATAAAGAATGGTACAAACCACTAATGATCCTAAGATACCAATAGGCATATCTCTTTTTGGATTCTTAGCTTCTTGCGCAGCAGTCGAAACGGCATCAAAACCAATGAAGGCAAAGAATACAATGGCAGCTCCACCGAGTACGCCACCCCAGCCATGTTTAAATGCACCAGAATAATCTGCAATCACTTTGCCCGCACTATCTGTTACTGCAGCTTGACCAGCAGGGATTAAATATGGAGTGTGGTTCTCAGGCTTAATAAACTGCCATCCTACAGCAATGAATATAATTACAATCGCTACTTTGATAAATACAATTACTGCATTCACAATAGCGGATTCTTGAGAACCTTTGATTAATAATAAAGTTAAAGCCAAAAGGATAATTAAGGCAGGGGCATTCATGATACCAGAGTGTGCAACACCCATACTATCTGTAAAGCTTTCAAAAGGACTATGACTCCATTCATAAGGTATGGCGCCTCCCGTCAGCTTATTGAGGTATTCACTCCAAGCGATAGACACTGTAGCAGCACCTAAAGCATATTCCATAATCAAGGCCCAGCCAATGATCCAAGCGACTAACTCACCCATTGTCACATAAGAATAGGCATAAGCACTTCCTGCAATAGGGATCATCGCAGCAAATTCTGCATAACATAAGCCTGCAAAAGCACAGCCTACCGCCGCAATAATAAAGGATATAGTCACCGCAGGTCCAGCTGCCTGACCGGCTGCCGCAGCTGTTCTTACAAACAAGCCAGCA
The DNA here is from genome assembly GCA_044368905.1 of Sediminibacterium sp. GTDB lineage: Bacteria > Bacteroidota > Bacteroidia > Chitinophagales > Chitinophagaceae > Sediminibacterium. Next base: position 3,148 of record JBILIU010000037.1, read on the forward strand.
CCAATAATGGCACCAATACCTAATGCAATTAAATTACCCGCACCAAGGGTTCTTTTCAAGCCTTTGCTTCCGTCCTCAGATTGTGCCAACATAGCAGCTAAATCTTTCTTTCTAAATAAACTCATAATATAATTGGTTTCTATTTAAGTTGAAAAGTAGCATTTTTTTCGCAATTATGGAGGGGTTTTAGCTAAAAAAAAGGGGTGAACTCAAATTTTGGAGACGGTTATTTTTTTAGAACTTATGTGGTATATTGCAGCACTAAGCATCCTATGAAAAAATCTAACAAACTAACCGTATTCATTGTCATCGCGATGGTGGCAGGTGCCATTTTGGGCTACTTTATTCATGAAGGGAAGGACCAAGCAACTATTGATAGCTTTGCTAAAAATGTGAAGCTACTCACTACGATCTTTTTGAGATTGGTTCAAATGATCATCGCACCATTGGTATTTACGACATTGGTTGTAGGGATTGCAAAGTTGGGGGATCTTAAAACGGTTGGACGTGTTGGTGGCAAGGCCTTATTGTGGTTCTTGTCTGCCTCCTTAATTAGTTTATTGATTGGCTTAGTGTTGGTGAATTTATTAAAGCCAGGTGAGGGATTGGATTTAACAGTAGGGGATACCTCGGGTGTGAAAGATTTAATGGGTAAGACCCAGTCCTTTAGTGTGATCAATTTTGTGGAGCATGTGTTTCCAAAGAGTATGTTCGAAGCCATGGCCACGAATGAAATTTTACAAATCGTCATCTTTAGTATCTTTTTTGGTGTCGCTGCCGCAGCGATTGGAGAACCTGCAAAAGGATTTATTAAAGCATTGGATACAGTCGCGCATATCATTTTAAAAATGGTTGGTTATGTGATGAACTTTGCGCCATTGGGTGTTTTTGGCGCTATTGCTGCAGTGATTGCCACAAAGGGCTTAACGATTTTCATTTTTTATGGTAAATATTTATTGTACTTCTTAGTTGGTATAGGTGTCTTATGGATTGTGCTTTTAGGTGTTGGCTATTTGATTTTAAAAAATCGTTTGCCTTCCTTATTAAAACATATTACCACACCATTGGTCATTGCTTTTAGTACCACAAGTAGTGAAGCTGTATTTCCAAAATTGACTGAAGAGCTTGAGCGATTTGGTTGCAGGGATAAAATTGTTTCTTTCATTTTGCCATTGGGTTATTCCTTTAATCTTGATGGCAGTATGATGTACATGACATTCGCGAGTATGGCCATTGCACAAGCTTATGGTATTCATTTAGATATTGGAACGCAATTAACCATGTTGGTGGTGTTGATGTTAACGAGCAAGGGGATAGCGGGTGTGCCAAGAGCTTCATTGGTGGTGGTTACTGCAACTTGTGCGATGTTCAATATTCCACCAGAAGGGATTGCATTGATTTTACCAATTGATCATTTTTGTGACATGTTCCGTTCTGCAACCAATGTATTGGGTAATAGTTTGGCAACCACTGCGGTGAGCAAATGGGAAGGAGAATTAACGGAACCACAACAAGTTTAAATTTATACCATTAGGCATGATCACATTATTAGAAGCTTTTCATTGGAGTCAGTTGTTACAACCTCAATTTTATATTGAGCATGGTGGCTTATGGCTGCTTTTATTAGTGGTTTTTGCAGAGACTGGATTGTTTGCTGGCTTCTTTTTGCCGGGAGATAGTTTATTGTTTGTAGCAGGCATTTATTGTGCACCATTGGCTGCAGAAATTTATGCTTCCGATAATCAATGGATCAATTTATTTATACTTTTCATATTTATTTCAACAGCTGGTATACTTGGTAATTATGTTGGGTATATTTTTGGCAACAAGGTTGGTCCAACCATGTTTGATTGGAAGGAGAATCTTTTTTTCAAGAAAAAATATTTAGTTCAAGCAGAAACCTTTTATAAAAAACATGGAGGACGTGCAATTGTCATCGCAAGGTTCATTCCAATTATCAGAACTTTTGGGCCTATTGTTGCAGGTATTGTAAAAATGGATAAAGCCAAGTTCATGTATTATAATGTGATTGGTTGTTTGGCTTGGGTGGGAAGTATGCTTTGCGCCGGCTATTTTTTACAGTCTTGGATTTTGACTCGATTTAATTTTGATTTGAAAAATCATTTAGAAGTGATTGTCTTGGGGATAGTTGGTATCACTACATTACCAATCATTATTAATTTGATTTCACATCGCACTAAAAAAGCGTAATTCATAAATTTTCTTGCATGAATAATAAGCAAATTGGACTTTTTTCTTTGCCTGTATTTGTAGCAGCATTAGGCTATTTTGTAGATGTGTATGATTTACTATTATTCACGATTGTTCGTCAGCCAAGTGTACTTGCAGTTGGGTCCACATTAGAAACCATCCTTGTAGATAGTGCGCATATCATTAACTGGCAAATGTCAGGCTTATTAATTGGTGGTATTTTATGGGGTGTAATTGGTGATAAGTTGGGTAGATTGAAAGTGTTATTTGGTTCTATCCTTTTATATTCAGTAGCGAATATCGTTACTGGTTATGTTCAAACAGTAGACCAGTATGCGTATTGCAGATTCATTGGGGGTATTGGTCTTGCAGGAGAATTAGGAGCAGGAATCACATTGGTGTCCGAAATGTTACCAAAAAATAAAAGAGGGCTTGGGACTTCGATGGTGGCAGGGATTGGTTTATCTGGCGCTGTCTTTGCTTATTTTACATTTAAGTATACGCAGGATTGGAGATTGTGTTATAAAATTGGTGGAGGATTGGGTTTCTTTTTATTGATCTTACGTGTGCGTGTTGCAGAGTCCTTTATGTTTGAGTCTGTTAAATTGAGCAATGCTGTCAAGGGTAATTTCTTTATGTTTTTTACATCCTACAAAAGATTTTCAAAATATATTAAAGCCATTTTGATTGGTTTGCCAACTTGGTTTGTAATTGGTGTCATGGTGAACTATAGTAATAAATTCGCCACTGGTTTATATGGAGATAATTTAATTGATTCAGGCAAGTCTGTCATGTTTGCCTATATCGGTATTGCAGTGGGAGACTTATTAATTGGATGGGTGAGTCAATATTTTCAAAGCAGAAAAAAGGCATTATTCTTATTTTATATGCTCAGTATTATAGGAATGGTTTTATTCTTTAGCGCCTTCAACAATAGCGATAGTAGGATGTATGCCATATGTGCTTTCTTAGGCTTTAGCACTGGTTATTGGGCCATCTTCAATCAAATGGCAGCAGAACAATTTGGTACCAATTTAAGAGCCACAGCCGCAACCACAATTCCTAATATGGTGCGTGGTGCTTTACCATTGATTAACTTTTTATTTTTAGACATTTTGCAAAAGTCAATGGGTTGGACCATTGTGCAAAGTGGTATTGTTACTGGGTGTATTGTGATGGGTGTCACCATGCTTGCATTTGTTTTTACAGAAGAGACCTACCATAAGGATTTGGATTTTCTTGAGCAGGACCATCCTTTACCTTAGTTGATATTTTTTATACATCGCAATCGATTAAATTATTAAGCACTATGCGCTTATTATTCATCCGCTTTTCTTCTATAGGGGATATTGTATTCACTACGCCTGCTATTCGTTGCGCCAAGCAGCAGATTCCGGGGGTAGAGCTTCATTTTTTGACAAAGGCTTCTATGAAAGCAGTCACCGAGGCCAATCCATATATTGACCATTTCCACTACTTTGATAAAGACCTCAATGCGACTATCAAAGATTTAAAAGCGGTTCAATTTGATTATATCATTGACCTACATAAAAACTTAAGGACTTTCCAAATTCAAAAAGCATTGGGGGTCCCTAGTTTATCTTATCAAAAGTTAAGTCTTCAAAAATTGCTTTTAACCAAATTGCATTTGAACTATATGCCTGCTAGACATATAGTAGATCGCTCTCTGGACGCGTTATCGGCTTTAGGTGTGGTGAATGATGGGAAAGGCTTGGATTATTTTATCCCTAAGGAAGCTGCACTTCCATCTAATGCGCTGCCAGCAGCCTTTCAGTCTGGCTATATCGCATTGGTTATTGGGGCTTCTTATGCAAGTAAAAAATTACCAGTTGCATCCTTACAAGCACTTTGTCATAAAATTCCTTATCCAATTGTACTCATTGGAGGCAAAGAAGATCAAGAACAAGGCACAGTTGTGGAAGCAATTAATCCAATTAAAATTTTCAATGCTTGCGGAAAATTTAATTTGCATGCATCTGCATTATTGGTAAAGCAATCAAGGACAGTCATCTCACACGACACTGGTTTTTTATACATCGCTTGCGCCTTTCATAAAAAGACAGTGGCCATTTGGGGCGCCACTGCTCCAGCTTTACAAGTGGAACCTTATTATCCAACAGCGCAGCAAGAAAGTAAAAACGAAATGTATTTTAATTCGATTGTGCCGGATTTACCATGCCAGCCTTGTTCCAATTATGGGACGAAACAATGTCCTCAAGGACATTTTGCTTGCATGAAAAAGCAAGACCTACAATCCATTGCAGATAAAGCAATTGCCTACTTTAAAGAAACGATTGATTAAGCACTATTAAGTCTTCAACTACTTAAATCAATAAAGCCTCGCATTGCGAGGCTTTATTGATTATTTTATACTTCTTAAAAGATTATAAAGTCTTTAATACGTCATTCATGCTTCTAACTGCATCTGTACTCTTATTGAATGCGGCTTGTTCGTCTGCAGATAAATCCATCTCCACAATCTTTTCCCATCCATTCTTGCCAATCACAACAGGTACGCCTAAGCAAATATCTTTTTGACCGTACTCGCCGTTTAAGCTTACGCAACAAGTGAATAATTTCTTCTCGTCACGAACGATGCTTTCTACCAATGCAGCTCCTGCAGCACCTGGTGCATACCAAGCCGAAGTGCCTAATAATTTAGTTAAAGTTGCACCACCCACCATGGTATCATTGATCACTTGTTGTTGTTGATCTTCGTTCAAGAATTTTGTTACTGGAATGCTATTCCAAGTAGCATGTTTTACTAAAGGAATCATAGTGGTATCACCATGTCCACCAATTACAATGGCGTTTAAGTCTGCAGGGCTGCAGTTTAAATGTGCACTCAATTGGTATTTGAATCTAGCACTATCCAATGTACCACCCATTCCAATGATTCTATGTTTAGGTAAACCTGTAGACTGCAATGCTAAATAAGTCATTGTATCCATTGGATTACTAATCACAATAATGATCGCATTTGGTGAATGCTTTAAAATATTTTCACAAACACCTTTTACGATACCTGCGTTTGTACCAATTAATTCCTCTCTTGTCATGCCTGGTTTACGTGGTAAGCCAGAAGTGATCACCACTACATCAGAGTTCGCTGTTTTGGTATAGTCATTGGTGCTTCCAATAATGCGTGTATCAAAACCTAATAATGCAGCTGTCTGCATCATATCTTGCGCCTTACCTTCTGCAAAACCTTCTTTAATGTCTAATAAGATCAATTCAGAAGCCAATTCTTTACGTGCAATATTATCTGCACATGTTGCTCCAACAGCACCAGCTCCAACAACAGTAATTTTCATATCTTTTAATTTTAAGTTTTGACTAGATTTAAACGGGATAAAGTTAGTTATTTGCCGCCTATTATTTTAAGTAATTCTGGCACTTTTACCCCTTGTTCGTAAACTTTTAACAATTGTCCATTCGCATACAATGCTACAAATGGGGTCATTCGAGGTCTAAAGAATACTGGGATCGAAAACTCTGGGTCTCTACCTACAATCACATTGGATTGTTTATCTAAGCCATATTTAGTTGCAAAGGCTTTAATATCAGCCATTTCCTTATAACTATTCCAAATAAAGAACACCGACTTAAACTTGTCTGCATTTTTTGTTAACTCAGCTGCTTCTTCTTGACAATGAGAACAGTCTGGGCTAAAGATGATGATACAAGTGTATTTGGTTTTTGGAATCTGTGTATAACTAAAGGATTTACCTGTCGTCAAATTCAGGGTAAATTTTGGAATATTTTTGTCTTTTAAGAAAGGGGCATTCGGATCAATATTTCCTTGAGCCATTAAAGTCGTTGAAGCGAGTAAGCTAACAATGAATACACTAAGTAGGGTGGTTACTTTTTTCATAATTTATTTTTTTTGTGCCATCATACGCATGGCTTTTGCATCTTGTAAAAATCCAGAAGCAAAGATGAAATCGTTTAATAATTTATTTTGACTAAATATGATATCTTGGTTACTGCCTTCCCATTCTTTTTTTCCTTTATGTAAGTAGATAATGTATTCGCCAATTTCCATTACACTATTCATATCATGGGTTACAACAAGGGTGGTGATATTAAATTCCTTTGTTAGATCTTGAATTAAATGATCTATCACAATGGAAGTCTGAGGATCTAAACCAGAATTGGGCTCGTCGCAGAATAAATATTTTGGTTCTAATACCAATGCACGTGCAAGACCAACACGCTTTTTCATTCCACCACTAATTTCTGCAGGAAACTTTTCATTGACACCTGTTAATTGAACACGTGCTAAAATCTGATTGACTTTCACTAATTTTTCGGCTTCATCTAAATCACTAAACATGTCCAAAGGAAATTTGACATTTTCTTGGACCGTCATGGAGTCAAATAGGGCATTGCCTTGGAATAACATCCCAATACTGTTTCTTAATGACTTTTTTTGAGCTTTATTTAAAGTAGTAAAATCAGCATTGTCAAATAAGACTTTACCCTGGTCTGCTTGGATTAAATCTACAATACATTTAACCAAAACAGTTTTACCACTACCACTGGCCCCAATGATTAGATTACATCTGCCTGGTTTAAACTGCGCACTCACATCGTCGATAATCACTTTATCGCCAAAGGCTTTGTTGATATGTTGAATTTCAATCATTAGGTTACAAAGGTACTTGTAAAGATAATAGGTCTTCAAACTGATCCGCTCTACTTATTAGTTTTGCTACACCATGTTGAAACAACACTTGGGCGGGTTTAAATCTTGCGTTGTAATTGCTGGCCATTTCGTAACCGTAAGCACCTGCGTTGTAAAAAACCAATAAATCACCTTCGGCAATGGCAGGAATAGACCTATCCCATGCGAAGGTATCCGTCTCACATATATTACCAACCACTGCATATTGCTTTGGTGGATTTTCGGGACTTGAAAGATTATCAATATGATGATAAGCGTCATAAAACATTGGACGAATAAGATGATTCAGTCCTGTATTCAAGCCAGCGAAAATAATATCCCCCGAAGTTTTTAACACATTGACTTTGGCAATAAAAAATCCAGCTTCGCTTACCATATATTTACCTGGCTCAAACCAAGCAGTGAAATTGCGTCCAAATTTTTCAGACAGTTGCTTCATCACCTTGTTTACTTCTGTACCTAATAAAGCCATATCTGTTCCTTGCTCACCCGGCGCATAAGGCACTTTGAATCCACCACCAAAATCCAACACCTCCACAGAAGGAAAATGGGGGAGTAAGGTATCAAACACTTCTGCCGATTTCATAAAAACCGCCACGTCTTTAATTTCACTTCCAGTATGGATATGTAAAGTGCGGATATTAATCTTGTATTTTTCTTGAATGGATTTTAATGCGTCCAATTGTGTAAGTGGAATGCCAAACTTACTTTTAATATGACCAGTTGAAATTTTTAAATTACCACCTGCCATCACATCGGGTCTTATGCGTACGCCAATGGCTTTTGTCTCACCAAATTTTTGACCAAATTTTTCTAAGTTAGATAAGCTGTCAATATTCACATTCACCCCTAATTCAACAGCAGTGCTTATCTCATCAAACTCCACACTATTGCTTGTATATAAAATATTGTTTGGCAAAAAACCAACATGCAATGCCAGTTTCACTTCATTGATCGAACTACAATCAATATTGCAGCCCATCTCCTTTATCACTTTTAAAATGTGGACATTCGTCAATGCTTTACATGCGTAAAAAAATTTAGTTTGGGTTGACTCAAACTGTGCTTGTAAATTTTGATATTGCTGTTCGATTTTCTCTGCATGGTACACATACAATGGTGTCCCAAATTTTTCGGCAGCAGCATTTAACAATGAATAAGAAAGACTTGCGTTCATGCTATAAAGATACGGCCAGAACTAGGTTCTGGCCGTATCAAAGCTCAATATTTTTATGAAAAATCCATGAAAGGAAATAGGATCATACTTATGCTACAGGACTTTCGGGATTGTAATCTTCTTCGTTTGATTCAGCGGTAAAATCTCCAGTTTCTGCTTCAGTATTAGGAGTATCTGCTTGTTCGTTTTCTTCAGCTAAAGCTTCGGTTGTTTGTTCAAATACACTATTGTCTGTAAAGTCTTCTGGCTTAATCACGGTTGCTTCTACAATCTGGTCTGCTAATACTTCTCTAATCTTTGGTAAGTCTTCGGTTGAGTTGATACCAAAATAGTCCATGAAATTTCTAGAAGTAGAATAGATCAATGGCTTGCCCGGTAGCAATTCGTTTCGACCACTAATCACAATCAATTCCTTTTCCAATAATTTTTGCATAGAATAGTCACTATTCACACCTCTAATAGCTTCCACTTCACCCTTTGTAATAGGTTGCTTGTAAGCGATGATGGCCAATGATTCTAGTGCAGCATTGGATAAACGCTTCAAAAACTTATCGCCATTCAATTGTGCAATAGTGCTGTGGAAACTAGGCTTTGTTAAAAACTGCCATCCTCCACCACTTTGCTTTAGTTCAAATGGATAGTATTCTGTGCTATATTTTTCTTGGATCCCTTCTAAGGCAGCTTCAATTTGCTCAAGGGAGATACGTTCTTCTAGGAATCCAAAAGCAGTATTGATTAATTCCGTGATATCATTCGCATTCAATGCTTTATCACTTGCGAAAACCAAGGCTTCAATGTGCGGAATGATTTGACTTATTTCCATAATGCTTTTGCTTATCCGTTTAATGCAGCTGCACCACTCACGATCTCTGTTAATTCAGTCGTAATAGCGGCTTGTCTTGCACGGTTATAAGATATTTTCAATGATTTCAACAATTCGTTGGCGTTTTCACTTGCCTTATCCATTGCAGTCATTCTAGCGCCATGCTCACTTGCATTGGCATCTAAAACAGCTTTGAATAATTGGGTGTTCAATATTTTAGGCATCAATTCTGCCACTAAAGCTTCCTTTTGTGGTTCAAAAATGAAATCTG
>JBILIU010000133.1:0-3283 GCA_044368905.1 Sediminibacterium sp.
AATTTAGTATTTGTTGAAGGCATCAAAGATTCTGCTTTGATTAAATCAGCAACAACTTGATCATATACCGCTTTTACAGTAGCTCTTGCAACATAATCTGATTCTTTAATAGGTGCTTTTGTAGCAGTTAATACCAATGGTACACCTAAATTAGTTGCAGGATTGCCATCGTTAAAAGGCTTCGCATACAATTTCAATAATTCAAAGTACATAGATGCCCTTAAAAATAGGGCCTGTCCTTCTACTGAATTTTTTCTTGTTGCTGATGAAGTTACTTTGCTAGTGTTCTCTAAAACATTGTTAGCTACGTTGATCGTATTATAAGCAGAACTCCATGTTGCAGCTGCAAATGAATTATTTGCAGTCATAATGGTATTGTATGCATCATTCAATGCAGCAAATGTTCCCCTGAAAGCAATATTTGTTTTATTTGCAATCAAGTCATTTAAGATCATCATGTCTCCGCCATAAGCAGCGGCATTTGAGGCTGCATCATAAGCACCTACTAAAGTACCAGATACATCACTCTCAGTTAATAAAGCTTTATCTTCTGATAAAGTTTGATAAGGTTGTACATCAAGCTTTTTTTCACATCCTATTGCAATCATACCAACAGCAATACAAGCGAAAATTGAGTCTTTGATATTTAAATTAAATATTTTCATAAAATTGATTGTTATTAAGTTTAGAAACTAATGTTTACACCAACTAAGAAAGTTCTTGGTTGAGGCGGTGTATAAAAATCATTGCCTTTTGCAATATTAGAATCAAATGAATCCGCATTTACCTCAGGATCCCAATAAGGATACTTAGTAATCGTCAACAAGTTTTGTCCAGAAACATAGATTCTTAATTTATCAATTTTGTATTTAGACAACTGCTTTGAATTAAATGTGTATCCAAGTGATGCTGTTCTTAAACGAATATAAGAACCATCCACAATATACCTGCTACTTGCTTGAGAACCATTCACAGTGTATAGTCTAACTTGTGGAATATTAGTGATATCACCAGGCTTCTGCCAACGACCTAATTGGTCTGCAGTGTTATTATCTTCATACAACATACTTGCAGAAGAATAACGTCCCATACCGTAGATATTATTTTGATTACCACCAACACCATTAAAAAAGATAGTTGCATCAAATCCTTTGAATGAGAAATTATTGGTTAAACCAAAAATCACATCTGGGTTTGGATCACCTGCCACAATTCTTTGTGCTTCGTTGTAGTTATTAGTAGTCGTTCTATCAAAGCTTCCATCTGCATTTTTTGTATTCTTAAAGAACAATGCGTCTCCATTTGTTGGATCAACACCAGCATATTCAGGTGTGAAGAATACACCAATTGGGTAACCTTCTACAACTCTGTTCATACTACTCACACCGCCTTCAATCACTTGACCTTGGATATCTGTTACTTTACCTTGATTCAATGCTATATTGAAGCTTGTATTCCATTTGAATGCACCCACAGTGTTTTGAGTATTTAATACAAATTCAAAACCTTTGTTTTCTAAAGCTCCTAAGTTTTTCACTACTGAACTAAAACCTGTTGTTGAAGGAATATTTACATTCAATAATAAATCAGTAGTATTTTTTACGTAGTAATCAACTTCACCCGTAATTCTATTATTAAAGAAACCAAAATCAAATCCTGCATCAAACTGAGCAGTGGTCTCCCATTGAAGTTGGCTATTCGCTAATTGAGTAGGGCGTTGTCCACCAGTACCAGTATAACCAGCACCGCCAGTGAACAAGCCTAATTGAGGGAAGTTACCAATTTCAGCATTACCCACAATACCATAAGAAGCTCTCGCCTTTAAGAAACTTAAGGCTTCGAAGTTTTTTAAGAAAGACTCGTTGGACATAATCCAACCAGCAGAAATTGCAGGGAAGAAGCCAGATCTTGAGTCTTTACCGAATCTTGAAGATTGATCTATACGTCCACTAGCAGAAACGATATACTTCTCGTTGAATATATAATTTGATCTTAAGAAATAAGATAAGAATCTAAAGTCAGACTGAGATGAACTACCACCAGTTTTGTTGGCAGCACTTGCAATCTTTTGGTAAGAGTTAGAAGGGAAATCTGTACCTTCTGTAAAGTTAAATCGAGACTGAGATTGTTGGTATTGCATACCAAATGTTGCATTGAAATTATGAACACCAGCTACTTTAGTGTAGTTGAAATAACTGTTGGTGTTATAATTTGTAATAAATGCACCTGTATTTGTACCTAAGCCATTTGTAGCTCTAGTTTGGTTTTTGATTGTTTCTGATCTAAAATAACTTTCTTCATTTTGGCTTAAATAATCCAAACCAAATTCAGACTGGAATGTCAAACCTGGTAATAATTTTGCTTTTAAATAAGTATTACCAAATGTTCTGAAAACTTCTTGAGAGAAAGAACCATACTTTATAGATAATACTGGATTATAGTACAAAGGAATATTCAAATCGCCTGGAGGCGTACCTGCATCTAATCCAGTTGTTGGATCAATGAATGGTGTCATTGGCATCAAAGCCACCGCTTGTAATGGATTTGAAAACGCATTATCATCAGGAAGACGCTTGTTATATGTTCTTGATAAGCTTAAAGAAATTCCAACGTCTAACCAGTTGTTAGCTTGTTGGTCCACATTTAAACGACCAGTAGTTCTTGTTAATTCGTTACCAATGATCGTACCGCCTTGTTCTAAATGCTGCATAGAGCTAAAAAACTTAGTCTTATCATTACCACCACGTAATTGTAAATCAGCTTGACGGTAATGTCCTTTTTGAAATACAGCGTCTTGCCAATCATAAGTTTTAGAAGGATCTTTAGACCACTCTCCATAACTATAATAATCCAACACACCCTCTTTAACGTAAGTTGTTAAGCTAGATGGATCGTTTGGATCTAAACCATATTGATCGTCATCCCATTTAGCACCTTCTAAAATCAATTCAGCATATTGTGTTGAATTCAACATTGGCAAACGCTTAGTTGCTTCAGAATAACCTGTTTGTAAGTTGAAAGTGATTTGCGCTTTTCCAGACTTACCTCTTTTTGTTGTGATTAAAACCACACCATTCGCAGCACGAGATCCGTAGATCGCACCTGCAGAGGCATCTTTTAAAACTTCGATTGATTCGATATCATTTGGGTTGATATCTGTCAAAGGGTTCATGTCACCACCATAAGAACTGTTATCATTTGCAGTTACTGGAACTCCATCTAATACATATAATGGTTGGCTAGATGCAGAGATAGAAGAGTTACCTCTTACACGCACTGTTAC
>JBILIU010000038.1:0-12264 GCA_044368905.1 Sediminibacterium sp.
TTTTTGCAATATGAAATGATTCTTTGCTAATCGTTTTCCAAGAAGCCCCATTGTCTTTTGAAAAATCTACCCCAGAAGTACCACAAGTAATCAACCGATCATTATCAATAAATTCAACAGATGATTTGTATCCTTTAGGATTTGATACCTCTACTTTTTTCAAAAAAAGTTTGATTGTAGACAACTTTTTTAAGTTTGATTTACGTGATTGATAGATTTGATACCCAACAATATTTTGACTTGCTATAGTATCATTTGCAAAATCTCCTCCAACCACAACGACTCTACTGCGATTTGGGGATACGGCAATACTATTGGCACCTGTAGAATTGGTTCCTTGCATCAAAGACATTGCTTCTGCCATTCCATTGATCCAGATTCTGCTACTCAATCCACCGGTCACAAATAAAAGTGCTTTTCCAATATGAATTAAATTTGAATTACTAGAAGCAAAAAAAGCTTCTCCATTCTTTAGATCTGATTTAAAAAAATCATTGGGCATTTTATCCCAAGTCGCCCCTTTATTGTTTGTTGTTAAAATAAAAAGACGCCCATCAATTGGATCACCAATCACCGTGCCATGATTTGCATCACTAAAATTTAAAGCGTCTAAAAACATCGAAGTGTCTGCATTTTCATACACTTGATGCCAAGAAGCACCACCATCAAGCGTCTTTAAAATAATAGCAGGAGCAGCCACTGCAACAATGATGGCTTCTTGATCGTTCCAAGCATGCATCGCTCTAAAATCTCTTTTTTCATATCCTTTTACTTGCATCCATTCAAAACTGAGCCCTTCATTGGTTGATTTTGCAACCATCCCTTTGGATCCACTTGCCCATATGACTTTTTCAGAAGGCACAGACATTGCTCTAATACTCACCCCTTTTTGCGCAGTTAATTCCTTGATTTGATATTGCGCATTCAAACTTGAACAGATGAAAAAAGTGCAGATAAAAAAGATTTTAGAAATAGACATGGTTTTATGATTTTTGCAGGATAAAGATACAATATGATACCATACTGGATGAGTAGAACAGAACTAATGTTGGGACAAGAAAATGTAAGCGCCTTGATGGGTAAAAATATATTAATTATTGGCCTCGGAGGTGTTGGTGGTATTTGTGCAGAAATGATTGCAAGGGCTGGTGTTGGCAAGATGACCATTGTTGATAATGATAATATTGATCTAAGTAATATCAATAGACAAATCCCAGCTTTACATTCAACAGCTGGACAGTCTAAAGCAAAAGTGCTTGGTGCTAGATTAAAAGATATCAATCCAGCACTAGATTTAACCATTTTAGAAATATTCATTAAGGAAGATTTGACCAAGGATTTATTAAATAGCACACAATGGGATTATGTGGTGGATTGTATTGATACCTTGTCTGCTAAAACCTTCTTAATTAAAGGATGCATCGATCGAAATTTACCTATTGTAAGTTCTATGGGCGCTGGAGGTAAAGTAGATCCAAGTCAAATTAAAGTCACTGATATCTCAAAAACCTATATCTGTAACCTTGCAAAATATGTGCGAAAAAGATTACAATCAATGGGGATTAAAAAGGGTTTAAAAGTGGTTTTTAGCCCAGAGAAAGCAGATCAGGATAAAATTATTGTGACCGAAAAGGCCTTTCCCAAGAAATCAATCATTGGCACACTAAGCTATATGCCTGCCATTTTTGGATGTACAGTAGCGAGTGTGGTGATTCGAGATTTGATGGTAAAGGATTGATGTAGACCAATTTGAGTCAAATTTTCTTTGAAAAACGCTCAAATTATCTTTATTTTGCAACCCCAAGGCAATGTTTTTGCACTGGAAGAAGGGTTCGGTAGCTCAGCTGGATAGAGCGTCATCCTTCTAAGATGAGGGCCATTGGTTCGAATCCAATCCGAATCACAAAGCCTCTCACGAAAGTGAGAGGCTTTTTTAATGCGAGCAGCGTCAAGAGCTTGTCACGAAGTGGATGGGATGAGTGGAGGATTTGGTTGAAGCTTGCTTCAAAACAAAGACGACACTTAGACCATAACGAGCGAAGCGAGTGCTCTTGTAAGCACATAAGAATGAAAAAAGCCAAAAGAATGCGAAGCATTTTTTTGAAAGGCTTTGGGTAAGATACCTAAAGGGATCACCGACCAACGGGAGGTAATCCTAAATTTGAGTATCTAAATAAAAGTCGGAGTGAAACGACGACCATCATTCCCCTCTCAACATCAAATTCTCATATATCAAGGACAGATTAAACGCATAAGAATAATAATCAAACCTTACGATATTGGAACGATTGACAACTTTTTTAAATGGATTATTTAATGCTGCAGCAATATTCCCATTAAAATAAGGGTAATTATTCACCTTCAAAGAAGCTTCATTTACTTCAACTGGAAAGTCAATCATCCCTCCTAGTCTTAAGATAGTTGTATTCAACAAAAGTTGCTCTAAAGGAAATTGAGCTTGTTTAGATAATGCTAAAGCTTGTTCTAATAAAATAGGTTTCAATGCCAACAATGCAGGATAATCAGAATAATAAGCCAATCTAGCAACATGATATAAAATGGTTGCACTATTTGCATAATGTTGAGAAACAAATACAGGATCAGTGATATGTTTATTGGCTTTGACTAAATCCACAATTAAATCTAAGCTTGCAGAATCTGTCGAATTCAAAGGAATCTTAGCTATCGTATGCATTAATAAAACATTTGTGAGTACAGACAAGTCCACATCCTTAGGCATTTTAGTTCCAAGCCAAGTGCTATAAACAGGTCTGTTTTTATATGCTTTATAAAATCCTCGATTGGGTTTGATCAACCCAACTCTGTATGTTCCAAATTTAGATTGCATTGCTTTTGCGAGTGAATCATTTACACCTAAAGCCAATAAAGTAATGGCGCAATCATCTATATCATCCGCTAAAGCAGCTTTTTGATTAAACCTATTAAGCCATCCTCCATTAGGAAAAATTTGAGGTGGATTCCTTGGCCAAAAATTATAGGTCAATTGATTGCTTTGATTTTTAAAACGTTCTATATAAATATGTGCATTTGCTTTAGTTTTTTCTATCATAGTCAATTCATCGGGATGCATTTGAGTACTGAATTGTCCAATATTGAATAAAACAAGCGAAGTAAAAAAAACATTATCCTCTTGTTTCAGTTTTGTACTAAAATAATATTTTCTGTAAGAAGGAAAAGATCCATTTAATACTTCAGAAGGATTGTTGAATTGTAAATCTGCAATTAAATTTAAAATAGCTATTCTCTGTTTCAGAATAGAATCTCTAACGCCTGAAGCAGCATAAAGATTGAATGAAAAAACAAATAATACAATGCTAAGGATCCCATTTTTCATATTGAACCAACTTTTTTATCGCTAAAAGATGTAATTTAGTGATTATGGAGGTTAAAATAGAAGACAGTTGGAAAAAACCATTGGCGCCTCTTTTTGAGCGTCCCTATTTTAAACAAATCACTGCACACCTCAAAACAGAGAAAGCACTTAATCGAATAATTTATCCAAAAGGTAGTCTCATCTTTAACGCTTTTAACAAGACTCCTTATGATCAAGTGAAAGTGGTGATCCTTGGACAAGACCCCTACCATCAACCTGGACAAGCCATGGGGCTTAGTTTTTCGGTGCCGCCTGAATGTAAGATTCCACCCTCTTTAATGAATATCTATAAAGAATTGAATAAAGATATTGGTATGCCCATTCCATCTTCTGGTGATTTAACACATTGGGCAACACAAGGTGTTTTATTACTCAACAGTGCACTCACCGTTAGAGCAGATGAAGCAGGTAGCCATAGTAAAATTGGTTGGACACAATTCACAGATGATTTGATTCAATTATTATCTAAAGAAAAGTCAGACTTAGTTTTTATTTTGTGGGGGAATTACGCAAGTCAAAAACAGATTTTAATTGATGCGACAAAACATAAAGTTTTAAAGGCGGCGCATCCTTCTCCATTAAGTGCATACAATGGTTTTTTTGGATGTAAACATTTTAGTGCAACCAACCAATATTTAAATCAAGTAAAGAAAGACCCTATCGATTGGTCTATTTAAAATGACAGATAAAATAAAATTATACAAAGGAAGGATAATGGCTTTTTGGGCATTGCTCGTTTTTGCATCAACGATGTTGCTGTTTATATGGTTTTACCTAGCTTGTTTCTTTTTACAAGAGCCGAACAAAACAAAATGGCATAGAACAATATCCAGAATTTGGATGGGTCTTTTTTTAACTTTATCAGGGTTAAGATTCTCAGTCACAGGTAAACATTATTTTAACAATATAGGGCCAGCAATTGTTATATGCAATCATAATAGCTTAATTGATGTGCCAATTAGTACCCCTTTTTTACCAAGAGCTAATAAAACAATCGCTAAAAAAAGTTTTATCTACGTACCCCTTTTTGGCTGGATTTATCAATTTGGGTCAGTGATTGTAGATAGAAAAAATGACCAAAGTCGCAAGACAAGTTTCGATGACATGAAGCGTGTTTTAAACAGTGGATTGGACATGCTCATTTATCCTGAAGGTACTCGAAATAAAACCTCTGAACCATTGAAATCATTTTATGATGGTGCATTTAAATTAGCAATCGATACACAGAAGCCAATTATACCTGTTGTTTTATTAAATACAAAAAAGATTTTACCTGCTTACCCAATTATGTGTTTTATGCCAGGTAAAATTCAAATGGATATTTTGGCACCTATCTATACTGAAGGTCATACTGTACAATCATTAAAACAGTTGGCTTTTGATACCATGTCTGCTCATTACAAGAAGCATAATCCAGCTTAATACGTTGAATTAGAGAAAGTCCTACTCCGATTGATTTTTAGGTCTCTTAAGATACCCGACTTTGGATTCACAGTGATATTGAATGACCTATAAATTCCAATAGGCATCACATTGATAGCCAGTTGCCAACAATGCATTTCTCTAGTGATAAATAAACTCAATTGTTGTACAGAAACTTTAGATAAGTCTACAAAACTACTACCCCCTACTTTCCATTTTGGTGATACACTAAAATCACCGGTTAAATTTAAAGTAGAAAAAGTTTGTAATCTGAAACCAGAAAAATCGGGCTGCATCGTTTTAGAAAACTGAAAAGAGTAAGAAAGGTTTAAAGTCCATGGTGTATTAAAATCAGTAAACTCAGCAGGATTAGACCTTACATACATTAGCTGTCTCTGTTGTTCATCAGGTGTCATAAAAGGATCTATTGGTATGGTCCTTTTAGCATCCTTGTTCTTGTCTTTTGATTTGCTTGCAAAAGAAGTTGAAAAAGAAACACCGCCATTGGTGATACTTCCTAATTTTAGACGGGTTGGATCAATAGCCAATTTATTTATTCTAAACCCTTGCGAATCTGTTTCGTATGGGTCTAAACTAAAGGAAGTTGTGATATTTAATTTTTCAAACAAGGTTGTTCTTGCATAAAAACTAAAATTACCTAATGCAAAACTATCTGCTAAAAAATTATAATTAGAGTTGAATCCAAAGCCTTCAATTAATTTAAATTTCTTAAAAGCATCCGCACTAGTGTCTGTCTTATCTTTCACTTTCATCTCTAAAAAATTGTCAACACCAAAACCCAATCCTCCAAACTCGCCTTCACTAAATGCACCACCCAAGCCATTGCCATCATATTTTGAAAAACGGTATGTTCTCCCAGTTTCATCCACTTGAGTACTATAATGATAAGACTTTGCCATATCTGGTTTATAGTTGATGGAAACAGATGGTCGAATTTCGTGACGAATCGCTTTGAGATTACCACTTTTAAATTTATAGGTACCAAAAATTCTGGTAGCAGTTCCTACTCCAAAACTCATTTGAGCTGCTCTATAAAAACCTCTGTTAATAGTGGTATCCACTTTTTGTAATTGACTATTCCAAGTTTTGATATTTTGTTGTCCAAACCATTTTTCTTCTAATGAAATGCTTGGCGCTATTGTAATAGGTCCAAGAGAAGGAAGCGATAATGTAATTGGAATACTATGATTAGCGCCCCATTGCATGGTGTCTAAAATCCTTTGGATACTGAATGAAGAATCATAAAAAGACAACTGATTTTGCATACTACCATTATACCCAATACCTATTTTCTCATACCATTTTCCAGCACCAACCTGGTCTTTTGACTGAAATGGATACACTGTTATCGCATTGAAGTTGATATTTGGTAAACTCATATTCACCAATCCAAGGTTATTGTTTTGGTTATGTGTTAAGTTGACAGATAAATTGTATTTATTATTCCATGACTTACTATAAGAAACCGATGAACTAATCTGATTTTGAAAATTTTGTGTGGCATTATTCAATAAGTTTCGATTGTACTTGGTACTACCAAAATTAACATTGGCTGTAAAACTAGTTCCAGGTTTAGCTTTAGGATCCATTGAATGAGACCAGTTTAACATGTAAGTGTTGCCACCAGTAAATTCATCTGCAATGGTATTATTTCTATTCAGTGCCCTGGTTTTTTGTAGACTTAAATTAAAATTACCAAGGTATTTATAACGTTGAATATACTTGCTATTCATATTGATATTCCAACCACCATAAGAATAAAGATTGGCTCTTACTGTAGCATCCATATGCTGGTTGATGACTTTATAATAGCCTATCCCCTCAAATCCAAGTCCAAAGTCTTCACTAGAAGTAAAAGCTGGCGCCATGAAACCTGACTGGCCACCTGATTTATTTAATGGAAAAATGCCAAAAGGAATACCAATTGGCATGGGCACCCCCTCGAATTCTGGAAAAGCAGGTCCTGAGACCCCTATTTTATTGGTGACAATTTTGAGTTTATTTGTTCTAAACGCAAAATGGGGTTCATCTAAGTTACAGGTGGTAAATCTTGCTTTCCAAGCAAAAGCATCCGTTGGATTGACTTTTTTCATGGCTGCTGCTTGAACAAAAATCTCCCCTTGTTGAAAATTGCTATTCTTAGTTAACCCCCTTCCTGATTGTAGGTTATAGAAAATGGAGTCATTGATGGAGTTTAAATCCCCCTCTTTGAATCTAGGTTTACTTTTTAAATTTCCAGAACTGTCCTTAGCGCCAAAAGCAGTGATATTCTGTGTTTCTTGGTCAAAAATGATCTTACCCGCCTCTAACTGCGCTGTTTTATAGGTCGTTTTAGCATTTCCATATAAATAGAAAATCTTTTCTTTTAACAGCATTACCCCAGAATCCGTAGCATTGTAACTGATCACTGCATCTACACTATCTTTAGAAAGTTGGATCTTTTTCTTGGTCAAAGTATCAGTTTGAGCATACAAACTGGAATGAATAGCAGAAATTAATATCGTTAAAATCAGCATTTTAACAATAGAAAGGGTCTTTTTTGCGTTATTTTTATATCCAGCTAGATTCACTCTAGCAAAAATAAAGTAAAACAATGTTAAGGAACTGATTATGAAGCAAAATAGAATGATTTTAGCATTTAGTTTTAGTCTAATTGCCCTTTTTAGCAGTCTTGGACAAGGTCTACAGGCCCAAACACCCACAAAATCATTAAAACGTATTGTAATTGATCCAGGTCATGGCGGAACTGATATTGGATCAAAAGGTAAATATTCCACCGAAGCAGCTGTTTCTTTAGCTATTTCCTTAAAACTAGAAGAATTCATCAAACAAGCCATGCCAGATGTAGAAGTGGTGATGACTAGAACCACTGACATCTACCACTCTGTGGTGGAAAAGGCTAAAATAGCCAATGCAGCTAAAGGGGACTTGTTTGTTTGTATACATACCAATGCAGCAAGAGGTAAAGCGGTGAAAGAAGTAGTTGGTTACACAAAGAAAACCTATACTGTAAAGAAAAAAGGCAAAAAAAGAAAAGTGACCAGAGATGTGCCAATTTACAAGACAACCTATATCCCAAGTACAGCAATAGGAACAGAAACCTATATCTACAATATTGGCAAATCAGATCTTAGAAAAGAAGTAGCCGGAGAAATGGTAGATGAAGTGGTAGAGCAATTAGACTCAGTGTCTTTAAAGCAAATTAAAGAATACGAATCAGAGATTGATCCGACTAAAAAAATGATGGCGAGTATCTTGGCACAACAATATTTTCAAAGAGCTGCAAGTTTAGCTTTGACCATCGAAGAAGAATTTAAGGCTTCTGGGAGAGTAAGTAGAGAAGCCAAACAACGACCTACAGGTATATGGGTATTGCAAGCTGTTGCTATGCCAGCGGTATTGATAGAGACAGGATTTATATCCAATCCAGAAGAGGAAGAGTACCTAAATAGTGAAATAGGTCAAAATGAACTTTGCGAAGCCATCACAAAGGCATTACAACGCTATAAGAATTCTTTGGAGAATCAACAGAAAGCAAACGGGAATTAGGGTATTTTTTAGCTAATTTTGTACCGAAATCAAGCAATCGAATACCATGCGTGTATCTAATGAAACTAAAGTAGGTGCTTTAACTGTTATTGCAGTCACCATTATTATATTAGGATTCAATTTTCTAAAAGGAAAGACCTTCTTTAAATCGGGCACGTTTGTATATGCTAAATATGCAGATACTAAAGGTTTGATTGTTTCTAATCCTGTTTTTGTGAATGGATTTCAAGTTGGAACTGTTTTTGAAATCGAAAACATGAACAACAATTTATCAGAATTAGTGGTTTGTATCAAGTTGAATCAATTGTATAAAATTCCAAAGAATTCAATTGCGACCATACAAGAAAATCCTTTAGGCACCAATGCGATCAATATCATTCAAGGTAGTAGCAAAACCTTAATTGTGAGTGGTGATACCATTCAATCTGCCCCAGCGACTAGTTTATTAGGCGATTTAATGAATGAATTGTCTCCAGTTGGAGAACAGGTAAAAAATACCATTAGTTCTTTAGAACTCGTTTTGAATAATGTCAACAAAACATTGAATGACGAGAATAGACAAAATTTTAAAGTGATTCTTGAAAATCTTTCAGCAACAACAATTAATTTAAATAAATCTCTAGCTTCCATTGAAGGGATGGTCAATCAACAAAATGGCTCTATTGCAAAAACAGCAGATAATTTAAATGCGTTTACTGCTAATTTGAATCAGAACAACCAGAAAATTTCCAACATATTGACCAATCTGGACAGTACCACAAAATCTATCAAAGATGCTGATTTATATGAGACTATAAAGACGATACAAGCAACTTTGGTTTCATTAAATACAACCATCAGTAAATTAAACAATGGCAACGGAACAGCATCAAAATTATTGAGTGACCCAGCCATGTACAATCAGCTTCAAAGTACGATCAAAAGTGTCAATACCTTGGTGGATGATATTAAAGTACACCCTAAACGCTATATCAGTGTTTCAGTATTTGGCAAAAAGGATAAAAGAACGCCATTGACTAAACCATTATCGGATACTTTGGATCATGAATAAATTTCTGCCTTATATTTTATGCAGCTTTGGCATTTTATTTTCTTTGCAAGCCAAAAGCCAAGATACTGTTGCAGTAAAAAGCACAGGCAAATTAATTGAATTCCTTTCAGCCGAATCTTACAATATCAAAAAACAAGACAGCCAAGATTTTTTAATCCTTGTTGGACATGTTAAAGTGAAACAAGGAAATACCTTATTGTTTGGAGACAGTATCATATTGAACGCTACAAAAAATAGTTTAGAAGGATTTGGCAAAGTACATATCAATGATGCTGATTCGGTTCACACTTATGCAGACTATTTAAAGTACGATGGCAACACAAAAAAAGCCAAGTTAAGAAATCATGTAAAATTGACGGATGGCAGAGGTACATTAACAACAGATTCATTGGACTATGATGTGTCAATTAAAATTGGCGTGTATAAAAAGGGCGGCAAATTGGTTCGCAACAAAACAATTTTAAAAAGTACAGAGGGCGTTTATTATGGCATTACCAGAGATGTACTATTTAGAAATAAAGTGTCCTTGATTGATCCAGACAATAGCATCTTCACAGATACATTAGAATACAATACCTATTCCCAATTAGCTAATTTTATTAGTCCCTCAAAAATCATAAGTGGTTCAAGAATTATTAAAACTAAAAATGGCAATTACAATATAGGCACAAAAAAAGGCTATTTATATGAACGTTCTTCTATAGACGATAGTAGTTATTTTTTCATAGCAGACGAAATGGCCATTGACGATTCACTTGGCTTAGGTGAATTTAGAGGGAATGCAGTGTATAAGTCTAAGGATAGTTTAAGCTTTGATTTATTGGCCAATAATATAAAGACCAATCGTAATAAAGATATTTTATTGGCTACAGAATTACCTGTCCTATTGATCAAGCAACCAAAGGATACCATGTATATTAGTGCAGATACTTTGTATAGTGGCAGATTAAGTGATTTAAAAAGAAAAATGCCTAAAGCACGCGAAAAAGAAGGAGTAATTAAAGATTCAAGTTTGAATAAATATTTTGAAGCTTTTCATCATGTAAGAATTTATTCCGATTCGATGCAAGCTTTGGCAGATAGCTTATTTTATGGATTGGCAGACTCCACTATTCGACTGCACAATAATCCCATACTTTGGGTCAATCAAAATCAAATTAATGGTGATACCATATATATGCTTTTGAATAATAAGAAAGCAGAACAATTAAGAATATTAAACAATGCGATGGCCATAAGTCCTGTAGACAGTACCGATTATTTTAATCAACTAAAAGGTAATACAATTATTGTGGATTTTGTAGATGGTAAAATTCAACAAATGCAGACCAAGGGCAGTGCAGAAAATATTTATTTTGCTACAGACAATGATGAAAAATTTATTGGAGTCAATCAATCCAATGCGCAAATCATCACTATTCAATTTGAAAATGATGAACCAGCAAAAATTATTTATATCAATCAATTGAATGGAAAAATGATTCCACTATTTGATGTACCAAAATCTGAATTAAAATTGAGAAACTTTAAATGGTGGAATGACTTACAACCAAAAACAAAGTTTGATATTTTGTCTCCAAAGTCCAATGAATAACTAAGATGCGTCATTTTTTTCGTACATCAAATAGGCTTTTATAAAGCCATCTATTTCTCCATCCATCACCGGTCCCACATTCCCAACTTCATAATCAGTTCTGTGGTCTTTGATCATTTTATATGGATGAAATACATAGGAACGAATTTGACTACCCCATTCTATTTTTTTCTTATTGGCATTGGATGCATTCAAGGCTTCTTGCTTTTTACGCATCTCCTCCTCATACAATCTACTCTTCAACATCTTCATGGCAATTTCTCTATTCTCACCTTGTGTTCTTGATTGTTGACATTCCACAATGATTCCAGAAGCGTGTTTTAATCGCACCGCTGTTTCTACTTTATTGACGTTCTGTCCACCCTTTCCACCACTGCGGTAAAACTCCCATTCGATATCTGCAGGATTCACAATAATTTCAATCGTATCATCAATTAAAGGATACACATAAACCGATGCAAAACTTGTATGACGTCTTGCATTGCTATCGAATGGTGAAATTCGAACTAAACGGTGCACACCCGATTCTGCCTTTAAAAAGCCAAAAGCAAATGGGCCATCAAACTGAATGGTGGCAGATTTAATACCAGCTCCATCTCCTTCTTGGTAATCTAAAGAGGTGACTATCCAGCCTTGCTTTTCACCATACATCGTGTACATCCTTAAAAGCATTTCTGCCCAATCTTGACTCTCGGTGCCACCAGCACCTGGATTAATTTGTAAGATCGCTGGTAATTCATCTTCTGGTTGATTAAGTGTACTTTTAAATTCAGCATCTTCAATAGCGACCATCGCTATTTCAAAGGCAGTTTTCGTTTCTTCTTCTGTGGCATCTCCATCTTTCCAGAATTCAAAAAGTACCACAAAATCTTCGACACTTGTTTCTACTTGCTGGTACATACCAGTCCAATATTCATTTAATTTAATCTCCTTCATCGTGGCGGTTGCACGCTTATTGTCATCCCAAAAACCTGGAGATAAAGAAAGTTGTTTGTCTAAATGTATTTTTTGTAAACGGTTCTCAACGTCAAAGAAACCTCCTCAGGACACGCACTTGGTCCTTCATACGCTTAATCTGCTCAATCGTCATATGAATTCATTTTATGTTCAATTAAAAAAGTAACTACAAACCTCATAAGCCGGATTCTGTTTCTAAACTATCATTTATCTAGCCTTAACATTACTGCTAAAGTCTTGCTGCCTACCCTGGGACTCGAACGAGTCGTTCTCAAA
>JBILIU010000039.1:0-12220 GCA_044368905.1 Sediminibacterium sp.
ATATTACAAATTGACAAGCTATACAAAACTCAAAATTTATTACCTACCCTTAGAGTCAATTATAATTTCTTAAATAAGGGCTATGAATTTACAAACCCGTTGAATACGGCTTTGTACAATAATAATTATAAAGCTGGCTTACAATTTGGCATGCCTTTATTTTTGAGACAAGCAAGAGGTGACTTAAAGCAAGCTAAAATAAAAATTGAACAGCAAGATTTAGAAATTGGACAAACAAGGCTTGAGATAGAAAATAAAATTAAAACTTATTACGCAGCTTTAAGTGCATTTAGGAATCAGTATAAAATCAATTTAAAGAGTATTGATAATACAAAAAGATTATTAGATGTTGAATTAGAGCGTTTTGAAATTGGTGAGAGTAGTCTCTTTTTAGTGAACAATAGAGAAATAAGGTATATAGAGGTTGTTTTGAAAGGCTATGAACTCAAAACGAAGTTCTTAAAAACGCTTATAGCATTGAATTGGGCTAAGGGAAGTATCTTCTAAATTAAACTTTCAGTGAATAAGTAGATTAAATATTATAATTAGATAGATAGTAAGTTAGAAGGCTAATAACTTATCAAATCAATTTTATATTCTACAGCAACATCCCATTGAATCATTGCATTGATGCATTTAAATTTTTGAAAATTGGCAAGATCCTCTAAGTACAATGCCTTAGGTTTTATAACGCCCTCTTCGATTAACTTTGCGCGTTGCGTACCTTCTAATAATGGCAACTGAGGCGTGCACCAATTTGCTCCATCATAAAATACAATATTCGTATAAGAGCAGTCTTTGATCAAGCCATCATCGTGCATCATAATTTCGTCCTTACCAGATTGGGCAAAGGCTTCATTGATCCAATCTCTATTCGAAAACTTATAATCGTAACCATACCCCTTAATGTCCACTAAGGCGAAATGATTGATTAGTCTGTATTGATAAGGATTGCATACTGCTTGATAGTTTCCTTTTAAATCATAGGAAACTCTAAGTTTAAATAACCCTAGAGTAGGCAATGCCAATTGCTTTACAATCTTTGTTAATTCAATGCTGTGTTGGGATGCATCAAAAGCATTTAGGGTTTTATGCACCCTAGCCTGATGAAAATGGAGATTTTCAGCAATACCATTGTTAATACAAATGCTCTCAAAAAACTGGGACATATACTTTATTGATCATTTCTTGGTATTCAGATGCCATATCACTTTGAAAAGTGATTCCTCCGCCACTATGGTAGATATTGTCTGCACCTAAATAACGAATCAACACACAACTATCTAGATTTACTCCGTCAAAATAGCCAGCAATGCCCGTATAATAACCGCGGTCTGTTCCTTCTATTGAAGCAATCAATTCGGATGTTTTCTTTTTAGGTGCCCCAGATACCGATCCAGCTGGTAATAAATCATATATAATACTTCCAATCCTAGATGCATAATCTTTTGGTAATTCACCCTCTATGGCTGAACTAACTTGACCAATCATACCATTTTGCGTAGGAATCTCTTCGTAGTACCTAAAATTAGTGACCCTCACTTTGGACGCTACCCTGCTTAGATCATTCCTTAATAAATCTACAATGGTCGCATGCTCGGCCAATTCTTTGGGGTCATTAAGTAGTAACTCTTTTGCATTGGGTAAACTTGCATCAATGGTGCCTTTCATTGGGAACGTAGCAATCTTACCATTTTCTATTTGAATAAATGTCTCAGGAGAGAAGGCGATAAACTCCTCTTTTAACCAAATGACATATTTAGATTTCGCATGGTCAAAATAGGTTTTAAAATTGACTGTATTTTGAACCGGTGTAGGGATGGTTAAATTCATCAAAAAACTATCTCCTTTGTGCAGTGCGTCCATTACTTGGTTAAACTTATGCTTATAATCGGAAATAGAAATAGGATACTTTGCAAGTTGGTCTATTGCTGTAGCATGCTGAAGCTCCTTTTTTACCGAATTGACTTTCGTAAATTTAAACTGAAACCAATCTGGGCAATCATCTACAGGCCAAGCTATGGGTTTTTTTTGTTCAAAATCAATAAGAAAAACAAAGGACTTTTTTTCATGCCCCCATTGATTTAGTTGTTCAACAAAGTCCATTTATAAGGTATTATAGTATTGTACTAATGCTTTTAAATGTGCTTCGTTCTTTAAATTTAATTTTTGATCCTCCATGTATTTTGCAATGGCCTCTTTTTTATCTTGAAACAATACGAGTAAACTAGATTTATCTTTTTTAATGCGAGACATTGTTCCTTCTTTCAAAAGGTAGATATTTTCATAGGTAGCAAACTCTTTAAAGCGTTCGCCTGACATATCATTATTGCGTTCTTGTATGCTTTTATAAACAGATTTTAACAGACTTGTTTTACCATTCACTAAAATTTGATAAAAAGAGATTCTATTTTGATTGTCAATTGGAGGGAAGCCGCACTGAAATACTTTTATATCCTGAGTTTCTGTTTTACCATCGATATACGCAATTTCTGAAGCCATCCCTTTTCCAAGAAAACCCTCTTGTCCGTTGGATGCAATAAAATTAACTTCCTGTTCTAGCAAATTGATTCTAGTTTTTACATCATTATACACCCTGCCGTCTTTTAAAGTAATTCTTGCTAATTGATATTCTGTTTGATCATAGACAGATCCGTTAATGCCTTCGTATTTATTAATGAAAGCCTGGCCATTTACATCACTTAAAAAAATTTGTTGCCCCCATTTACTAGTCGTAGAAATTGAATTTCTTTGTGCAAAGCTAAAAGTTGCTAGTAAAAAAGAGAAACAGGTAAATAAGATTTTCATAGGATTGCTATTATACCTTAAAGTTACAATAGGTACATAAAAAAACAAGACCCCGAGGGGTCTTGTTTCAAAATATTACCTAAATAGCAATTACTGCTTAGGATTCTTAGTTGGAGCAGATCCTGCTAAAGCTGGATTGTAAGCTAACTCATTGTCTGGTACATCCCAATAGTCTAAGAAACCATAGACGATTGTAGCATTTGTGCTTACCGCACCAGTCACCGAGACTACTGTTGCACCAGTACGAGACTTGTCTGGAGCAATGATGTCCCAACGACGTGCATCATAGAAAGATAAGCCTTTGAATGCTAAAGCAATTCTACGCTCTCTTCTTAACTGCTCATAAGCAGCAGCTTGAGTTAAGCCTTTTGCTAATGCAGTTAAACCAGCACCTTGGTATGTTCTAACAGCATCGATAGATTCAGCACCCTTGTCAATTTGTCCAGTCATAATCAAAGCTTCCGCCTTCATTAATTCGTTTTCTTCGTAGGTACCTGCGATTGTAATTTCATTTGCACCAATTACATTGTTTGCCCAGGTAATTACACCTGCTGCACCGTTACCGCCATATTTCAAGCTATAACGTGTATTGAAAGAGTTACCACGATCAGAGTTGAATAAACCAACAGATGCTAAAGTGATTACGTTATTATCTCTACGCTTGTCACCTGCAACGAAATCCTGTACCCAACGCTCACTTAACTTGTAAGTGTTTGTAGATCCAGTTGTTGCAGCTTGGCCAATTTTATCAGCAACGCTGATACCAGTACCTAAGAAATCACCATTTGCGTCAGAACGTGCAGTAAAGATTAAATCAGTCGCTCTAATACCATCATTCGCTAAAGTCAAAATTGCACTCCATTGAGAAGCAGACATACTTGATCTCATGGTGTTCACAAGAATGTTACGTGCTTTGATGGTATTGATATTACGTCTCCACATATCTATTGTCAAGACACCGCCTTTACCTTTTTGTAAAAAAGTAGGAATTAATCTTCCAAGTGTAGCTGAATAATCAGTTGCAGAACTAGCAGCACCTAAAGCAGTAACCGCTTTGTCAAAATTAGAATTTGCTTCTGTAATGATTGCTTCCTTCGTTACATAATTACCATTGGTTGTTGCTTCAGAAGTTGATGCGTTTTGGATTAAACCAGCATAATAAGTAGAACCGATTCTGCTATATGCATAACCTTTCCACCAATAAGCCCAAGCTTGGATCGTTGCTTTTTTAGTAGCAGCGCCTGTACCTGAGAATGTGGTTTTTTCTACAGTTGCAAGGATTTCATTTGCAGCAGCAATCATATTATACATATAAGCCCACTCATAAAAAGTAGTATTACTTCCGCCTTGAGCATTGTTATTAGCCGCTCTCAGCAATGCATACTGTGTATTTGGCTGACTAGGATTCACAACAACTGATCCGTTGTCTAAAGTTACTCTATTAGGACAACCAATTTGATTCATGAACGCGTTCGCTGCTTCCGCACCAACCACGTCACCCATTAGTTCGTGAAAGCCCATAGCGCCTGGCCAAAAACGACCATAAACACCATCTGAATACTTTAGGTTATGGAAACCATTCAAGTAAATTGTTCCCTGAGCAAATGGATATAATCCATTCTCATTTTGAGCACTCGCCGGGGTCGGTGAGTTTACGTTGGTAATATCAAGGTCTTTCTTACAAGCTGTAAAGCTTAAAGCAATTCCTAATACTCCAACCAAAATTTTATTATTCTTCATTACTAAAAATTTAAAGGTTAAGGTTTAAAATCCTATGTTCAAGCCTACTGTGTAAGCTTTTGTGTTAGGAATAGTATTGTGATCTAAACCACGATCGAACGCTGAGTTAGTAGCATAGTTAACTTCCGGATCCATACCAGTGTAAGGAGTGAAGGTTAACAAGTTACGACCAGAAAGCACCAATTGTAAGCGATTTGTAAATTTGATTTTTGTCAATTTTGCAATATCAACTCCAAAAGAAAGGTTTCTTAAACGCCAGAAAGAAGCATCTTCATAGAAGTAGTTCTTTGTTCCGTTCGCAGCACCACCTGCATAAATACTTCTGTAGAAAGCAGTGTAAGCTTGTGTTTCACCATTAATAGTAATAGGTTGATCGTAATCAGAGTGAATACCATCACGGTACATCCACTGCTTAGTTTGGTTGTATAGATTATTACCATAAACCCAATCCCATTGCATATTAAATGTGAAGATGCCTTTGTACTGTAAGTTATTGATAAAACTCATGTTGAACTTAGGGTTAGGATCACCTAGGCTAGATTGACCAGGTAATGCCACCGCTTGTTTAGTTGTTTTGTTCACAACCCATCCGTTGCTAGCCACTTCAAAATTACCTCTTTGTGCTTCAGGAATATTTGGTAAACCAGTAAGCGGATTTAATTCCGTTAATGATCTCATCATTTTGAAACCAAAGAACTGTCCAATTTTATATCCTTGTTGTAATGTGATACCCACACTACCTGCAGAAGATAATAAAATTACTGGAGGTCCTTTTACATAAGAAATCTCAGAAGCTTGATTTGCATAATTGGTGATGAAATCCCAACTCCAATCTTTTCCAGAGTAAACATTTAAGTTTAAAGAAGCTTGTAAACCGCTTGATTTCAATCCAAATGCGTTATCTAATTTTCCACCTACACCTGTAGAAGGTGCAGCGTCTACACTATAGATTGCGTTATCTGTATTTCTGCTCCAATAAGTCGCAGAGATATTTGCAGTTTTAAACCAATCACCTTTACCAAGCGTAAAAGTTAAATCAGTACCAAATTCAGTCTCTTTAGATAACTCCACAGATAAGTTTGGATTTGGGTTGGTAGTAGGGAAAGTAAATACACTAGCACCACCTAAATTCTGAGCACCCAAAATTGTGAAACGTTGGAAGGCACCTGGTTGAATACCTGCCTCACCATAACCAGCTCTAAACTTCACTTCAGATAAAATGTTGGAGATTTTTAAATTCTGCCAGAATTTTAAGTTAGATAAAGTAAAGAAGAAGTCTCCTCTAGGGAAGGTTTGAGCAGTTGCACCAGAACCGAATGCAGATGAGAAGTCAGATCTAACACCTACAGAGAATCCTGTAAAGTTAGAGTACTCAAATCTTTGGTTTGCTAACAAACCATATGTTACAAATGGCTCTACATAATCTCTTACAACTCTGTAGTTAGCAGCTTGAGACATATTCCATGGTGCATAACCTGGACCATCAAAAGCAGCTGCTCTGAAAGATTTGAATTGATTACGACGGTAATCAAATGCAGCTGTTGTAAAAGTCTTTAATGGGATATTGATATTGAAATCCTTTTCAAAATCGGTACGGAAGTTCACAGTACCAATAAAGTTTTGGAAAGTTGTTCTATCAACATAGTTATCAATCTCACCTGTTGTGAATGCAGTAGGAGCAGGAGACCAGTTATAAGTATAACGGTTTTGTAATACTCTGTTCTTGTTATCCCATTGCTCGTCATAAGCAAAAGTTGTATTGTTGTTATTATAGTTCAATGCATATTTCGCATCAAATTCTAAGAACTTAGGCAACTTATAGTTTAAGTTAAAGTTTTGAATTACATCCACAGTTGCAATATTAGTACGAGCGTCAGCATTTGAAGCAAAAGGGTTAGAGTGGTTCACACCAGCTGCTGCTCCAAAGAATGTTGCGTATTTGCCATCTGTATTTTTTTGATCAAAGGGAGCAAAAGGACGCGCGTTATTTATTGCAAATACAAAACTACGACCATCTTGATCGTTCATTGTATTCTTAGTGTAGATCAATTGTGTCGTTGAAGTAAACTTTAATCCTTTCGCAACTTCAAATCCTATTTTAGAAGTTAAGTTAGAACGAGAGAATGCACCATTGTTGATGAAGTTTGAATTCTGTTGGTTGTTAGATGCAGAGAATAAGAAATCAACTTTATCTTTTGCACCAGAAACAGTTACTGAATTATTCAATGCATTACTTGGTTGTAAGAACATCTTGTAATGGTCGATGTACTGTAAGTTCTTATTATAAGGCTTGTTTTGAAAACTAGCAACGTTTAATGCATCATATACCACGTCACCATTGTAAACTAAAGTAGAAGGATCTAAAGACATAATAGCTCCAGAACCAGTCAATACGTTATTGTTTGCATCTGTTCTGAATGCATGGTTTTTTGCTTTAGACAAACCACCAACGTTTAATAATTCATTGGTTGTTGCACTTGAGCTAAATTCAATGTTCAACTTACCAGCTTTACCTTTTTTAGTGAATAATTGGATAACACCATTCGCACCTTGCGCACCATATAAAGATGCAGCAGCAGCACCTTGTACTACCTCTACTCTTTCAATGATGTTTACGTCAATAGAGTTTAAACTTGTTCCACGAGCTTCAATACCATCAATCAAGATCATTGGTGAAGTTCCACCTTGTACTGTATTGATACCTCTTAACAAGATCTGTAAAGGACGACCTGGGCTACCGTTGGTACTGCTGATTTGAGCACCAGCAATTTGTCCAACTAATTGTTGACCAACATCACCTGTAGGTACTTTAACTTGGCTAGAAAGGTTTACAGATTCAACTGCAACCCCTAACTTTTTCTTACTTGTTGCCGCACCCACACCTGTTACAACCACCTCGCTCAATGCCTTCACATCAGAAGTCAAAACGATTGTTAAGTTTGAGTTGCTAGCAGATACTTGCTTGCTTTCGAAGCCTAAAGCTGAAACCAATAAAGTAGCGCCTTTTTTTACTGAAATTGTAAATGTACCATCATTACCGGCACTCACACCTTTAGTAGTGCTTTTTTCAAGCACACTTGCTCCGGCAACAGGATCATTCTTTTCATCAATAACCTTACCGGTTATAGTAACCGTTTGTGCGAAACCGACCATGATGGTCATTAAAAAAGCACAAACACTTACAATGATTTTTTTAGTCATGTTGTTTTGTTTTGTAATTAAAATTTTTCTGAGAAAGGAAGGATGTTTAAAACAGATTGTGATAAGCGGTAAAAATCATTCCTTTAGCAGACGAATATAATGAAGAATTAACAATATCGTAACTAAAAACTAACAAAAAAATAAAAATGAGGCGTAACAAATGTTAGTATATAAATCGTTTAAATGCTTATTATTTAAAGATTTAATATCATATATACTTTATATGATTTTTCTTAATTATGGGTTAAATAATTGATTTTGAAGATGTTAGACATAAAATAGATTAAGTAAGTTGTCCTTAGATGATTTAATCTTACTTTTAAATCACAAATCTCCCTAACATGAAACATATACTAAAGGCCTTATTTTTTTATAGCCTCTTAATTATCAGCCATTTAAGCCAAGCTCAAACTTTAAATAATTTTAGTTTGAAAGATATAGGTCAATCTGTTATTCTTACAATGGATGGCAATGGTAAAATGGTGAATCTTGGGGTAGACATGGAAAATTATGGATCTCCCTATTTTGATCCTGAATTTTTACCAGCAAATATAGTTTTGGCAACTGGACAACGCTATGAAAATGTACAAATAAAAATTAATTTATTAAGCAATGAGGTGATTTACAAAACACCAGAAGGAAAAGAACTTGCAGTATTACCACCGATCAAACAAGTTGAGTTGAATAAAAATGGCAACTTGCTTTTTTTTGAATACGGTTTTCCTGTTTATGAAAAACAAAATCAAAAAACAATTTACCAAGTACTTACAAAAGGAAAATTCAGTTTGCTGAAATATTTTTTTATTCAAGTCACCGAAGCAAAACCATATAGCAGTGCGACGATGTTAAGAACCATTGAGCAGTTTCCTAGATTATTCTTGTATGATCAATCAATGAGTTTAAAAAAAGCGCCTAAATCAAATGAGGATTTATTAAGTCTTTATAAAGAGGATGCAACAAAAATTCAAAGTATCCTTCAAAAAAATAATTTGAAAATCAAGAAGGAAGAAGACTTTATAAAATGTATTGCTACATTGAACGAAAACTAGACCAATCCTACTTTAAAATATCTCTAATGATTTTTAAATGGTGTTCGGTATGAATCGCTAGAAATTGAATGGTTTGTTTTTTATTAAGCTGTCCAAAGAATGGATGCATAAAGTATTGGTTCTCCTCGCAATCTTTTAAATAAGTGATGGCTTGGAAGGTATTATTTAAACTCTCTTGTAATGAATCAACTGTAATTTCATCAACAGGTATCACCACTTTCGGTGCTTTTGCTTTACCTCTTGGAATGGTCTTTGATAAAAAGACAAAAAAACGCTTTACATTAAATTTACTTTTATACAGCTTAGGTTCTGACTGCGCCACAGTCGCTGTAATTTGTTTGATCACTAATAAGCTATGCTCTATATGCCAACCAACAGC
Organism: Sediminibacterium sp.; assembly: GCA_044368905.1. GTDB lineage: Bacteria > Bacteroidota > Bacteroidia > Chitinophagales > Chitinophagaceae > Sediminibacterium. Next base: position 9,178 of record JBILIU010000039.1, read on the forward strand.
AACCTCCGAGATGGCAGTATTGGATTGATTGTAATTAGGAATATACGTAGCCAATTCAGGCACAATAGCATCTAGATTTTTCATAGTAGATTATGTAAAAATGAATTACAAATTTTAAAATCGAATATAGTTTGTTTAATTCATTAAAATTCAATGATAAAGCCAATCGTTGGTATTAAAGTGCCTTCTGCATTTTCTAACAAAAATGGGATTGCATTGCTGCCATTGGTTTGTACTGGCTTTCCATTGGTGCTTATGAAACTTGAATTGTCCTCTGTTCTTTTAAAAGTATATTGAGGTGATCCTGTACTTTTAGATGCATAGAAGTTTTGGATATCGATGTAAAAATCAAAAGTAGTTTTTTTATAGTTCCACTTTTTATCCAAGCGAATATCACCAGAATGAAACGCTTTTAATCTTAAAGTGTTGACTTGATCATAATCAAATACGCCAGATCCTAATGTTAAAAAATTCAATCTACTTTGCTCTAAATTATACGGCGTGTAAGGCGCTGCACCTTGGTACCTGAATTTAACACCAAGCTCCCAATTCTTTGGAAGCTTATAACCTACTGTTGTACTGATTAAATGTCTGTTATCCCAGCTTGCAGGTTTTAATTTTTTATCGAGGCCCGAAAATTCACTCCAGTATAAAGTATAACTCAATACGCCAAAGAATTTTTCAGTCAATTTTTGTTGGGCAAAAAACTCAAAACCATAGGCACTTCCGGTACCATCTTGTTGTATAGGTTCGTTTCCTATGGCACCAAATTCAATGCCCTTGTTTGCAAGACTAATTTCATCAAGTACACTTACTGGATAATTTTTATACCCTTTATAAAATCCTTCAAAAGTGAACCTTGTTGTGCTAGAAGGTAGCAACTCAAATCCTGCAACATAGTGGTTAGACTGAATATACTTTCCAGGATTCGTAGTTCCATTATTGGTATAAGCTAATTGCGTATAACTAGGCAGTCTAAAATAAGTGCCGTAACTGGCACTAAAATTCCAAGTATTGCTTAATGCATAACTTAAACTAATTCTTGGGCTTAATTGATCTAAAGGATTTTGACTACTTGATTCAAAACTATTTGCATCTGCTCTTAATCCTGTGCTAACAGCTAAGCGGTCATCGAATAATCTTGTACCCAATTGCACAAACCCACCATACCTTAAAAAATTTACTCCAGTATTGGTATTAAATGTAATTGCGTTTTGTATTGTTTTGCCAGCACTGTCTTTTAAAGCAGGTCTAAAAACTTGGAAAAAGGCATTGTCAAATTGTACGTACTGCGCCACTAAACCATAACTCAAACTTATATTATTGCTATTTTTTGTGACATCAAATCGTAATTTATTTTCGGTTTCATTACTTCTAATTTGATAAGTGCGTGTTGCATCCGAAGGTTTTTCATTGTCCTCGTACCTGTCTGCTTGATTGTCTAAAGTGTTTCTGCTAATTGATAAATTCCAATACCCATCTTGAATTAATTTTTTTAAAGAAATACCTAGTGTATAATTCCACTGATTCACCAAAGGATTATTATTGATGGCGAATAATTTTTCTGGTGTCGCTTCCTTAGGTGCTGCTAATCTAAATTCATCAATGGCTGCAAGCCCAAGCGTGGTCAAAGTCGTTTTATCGTTAATTTTTGTAGTGGTCTTAAATTGATAATCCCAATAATTAGGACGTATCGGTAAATCCAAAGCTTTAAAAAGTAGTTCTAAATAACTTCGTCTTACTGAAGCTAAGAAAGTTGTTTTCTTAGAAATGGGTCCATCTAAAGTAGCTGCCACTTCTGTTCCGCTCATTCTAAAATTGCCTTGCAGTTTATTGGCATTGCCGTTTTTTTGACGAAACTGAAAAACACTACTCAATGCATTGTCATACCTCGCATCAAAAGCAGAAGTACTCAATTTTACATCCTGAATAAAACTCACGTTCAATATCCCTTGAGGACCACCGCCACTACCTTGAGTACTAAAGTGATTGATAATGGGCACTTCAATTCCATCTAAGTAAAAAACGTTTTCGCTTGGCGCACCGCCTCTTATAATAATATCATTTCTAAAAGTACCGCCTGCTGCGCCTCCACCTACACCCGGCAGGGATTGAATCACTTTACTAATGTCAAAGTTCCCCCCTGGATTGGCTTTGATATCCTCCGCAGTCAATCTTTGAATACTCAATGGACTCTCTAATGTAGTAGCTTTTGCTGTATTACGTCTACTTGTAACGGTCACTGCATTCAATTGATTGACAGTAGGTTCAAGTTCGATGGTGAATGTGTTTTCATTTCCCGAAGTCACTATGACGTTGGTTAGTAATTTATCTTGAATACCAAGACCAGTAATCTTAATGGCATAAGTGCCAGGTAAAAGACTTGTAAACCTAAATGCACCATTGCTATCTGAAATCACTTTTTCACCACTTGGCGTTAATGCCACCAAAAGACCTCCCAGATTTTGTTGGGTTTTTCTATTCACCAAGACACCGCTCAGTTTACCAGTATTTTGAACTGTACCCTGCGCTACAGCTAAATCTGTACTAAAAACAAGCAATAAACCTACAAAAACCACTTTAAACCATTGCATATACTTCTATTTTGAATTCAAGTATAAAACAATGGAAACGAAGGTTTTGTTTAATATTTAGTGAAAATTTGTTAGATCTTTTTAGCAATATGGTCTAAAACCATAAAAGCGGTCTCGGCCATGAGGTTGCCCTTATTGTCGAGTAAAGGATTTACTTCTGTGAATTCAACACAGACTAATTTGTTGGACAAAAACAATTGATCAAAAATTGCTACAATTTCTTCGGCAAAAAAGCCAATAGGTACTGGGGTGCCCGTGCCTGTCGAAACGTGATCGCAGTCCATAGAATCCACGTCGAAGGAAATATAGATGCTATCACAATCTTGTAATTGTTCTACAGCCTCTTGAACACAAACCTCTAGCCCACGGAATCTTAATTCTTCTACTTTATAACAAGAAATTGCCTCTTTTTCAATGAAATGTGCTTCGGCTGATTCAAAATCTCTTAA
>JBILIU010000040.1:0-12148 GCA_044368905.1 Sediminibacterium sp.
TGACAACGCAGCGTCCAAAAGTCATGTACATTAGTTATGGTGAAACAGATGAGTGGGCGCATGAAGGCAATTATTCCGCCTACTTAGATGCAGCGCATCAAGTAGATACTTGGGTAGCAGATCTTTGGCAATGGATACAAAGTACACCGGGTTACAAAGACAATACCTATTTGTTAATCACCACAGACCATGGTCGTGGATTCGGTGAAAGCTGGACAGATCATGGTGCCGATGTCAAAGGCGCTTCTAGTATATGGTTTGGGCTAATGGGTCCGGAAAACAATTCGAATTTATCAAAAATTGCAGCAGCAATGCAATCCAAGATGGGTGAACAAACCGCCAATCAGCAATTATACCAAAAACAATTGGCTACGACCATGGCAAAGCTATTGGGCTTGCAATTTGCGCCAGCGCATCCAGTAGGCGAAGCGATTTATTAAAAATGGAGTAACTTTGAACTATGCTATTTAATAAAACCTTTAAGCAGTTTCTTGCGCTAGCGATGCTAGTGGTTTTTGCATTTAGCATCACGCCACAAAAATCGATTCACGATTTAGTTGCAAAACACATCGATCCCAATAGTTGTTCGGTCCATAAGGATTTGCCCATTGAGCAAATTGAAAAAACCGAACTGCATTGTACTTTTGATTTTCAGGTAGCTACCACACCTTTTGTGGACTACGATTTTAGTATTGAAATTGCAACGCCTATTGTAGCAAAAGCGCGTAATACAAATTATGTTGCAGCAACTATTGATCAATACGCTATTGTTGCAGACTCGCGTGGTCCCCCTGTTATTATTTGTTAGAAATATAATTGACTTATGAGTAAGTTGATTACGTATGAATAGGCATCCTGCTATTTACGGATAGTAGATGCAGATTGTGTTTGATAACAAATAATAATAGTCATGAAAAAATATTTACATAGCATACTCTTGTTGAGTATGTTCATTGGTTTTACAAGTGCCGCAATAGCGCAACAATTTACATTAACAGGAAAAGTATTTGATAAAGCAACTGGTAAAACCTTACCAGGTGCAAGTGTGTATCTTCCAGAAATTAAAAAAGGCACCCTTACAAATAAAGAGGGGGTCTTCACCATCAATATAGAGCAAGGCTCCCATGTGTTGGAGATTAGTTATGTGGGTTATGCCACCGATGTAGAAAACATCCAACTGCAAAATAACTTAGAGCAAAATTTTTATCTAAATAGTTCGGTATTAGAAGGAGGCAATGTGATTGTCACTAGTTTTTTAAGGGCCACATCTACAAGACGCACACCGACCCCAGTGACCATTATTAAAAAAGAGGAACTATTCAGAGGCGTGTCTAGTAATTTAATTGACGCCTTATCTAAAGTACCGGGGGTATCACAGATTTCAACTGGCCCTGCGATTTCAAAACCAATCATTCGTGGATTGGGTTACAACCGTGTGGTGGTGATGCATGACGGAATAAGACAAGAGGGACAACAATGGGGTGATGAACATGGTATTGAAATTGATGAATACAATGTAAGCCGAACAGAAGTATTAAAAGTGCCAGCCTCCTTGATTTATGGGTCGGATGCCTTAGCGGGTGTGATCAATATTATTTCTAATGTACCGGTTAGCGAAGGCGTTATCAAAGGAAATGTATTTTCCAATTATCAATCCAATAATCGAATGATGGGTAACCACTTTGATCTTGCAGGAAACAAGAAAGGATTTATTTGGGGCATCAATTATAGTGCAAAGAATGCAGGCGATTATAAAAACAAATACGACGGCAATGTTTTTAATTCAAGATTTTTAGAACGCAATGGTGGTGGATATATTGGCATTGAAAAAAATTGGGGCTATTCACAATTGTCGTTTAGTAATTTTTATCAAAACCTAGGTGTGGTAGAAGGGGATCGTGACGAAGATGGTCGTTTTGTGATGATGAAGGATGTGGGTGGTATCGCAGAGGAAGTGGTTGTAGATGCTGCAGAGGAAAAATGGTTTACACCGCGCGCACCGATGCAAAAAATTGAACACACCAAATACACATTAGATAACAATGTAAAAATTGGTAATGATAGATTGAAAGCCACATTTGGATTACAAAGAAACCAAAGAATGGAATTTGGTAATGTATTAGACTTAGAAGAAAAAGAATTGTTTTTTGATTTAAAAACATTCAACTACGCTGTACAATATTTGCAAGCAGAAAAAAATAATTGGAAGAACACCTTTGGTGTGAATGGAATGCGACAAACCAATACCAATAGAGGTGAGGAAGCTTTGGTGCCAGACTATACCAGTTTTGATATCGGTGCATTTTACTACACACAAAAGCGCACAGATAAAACAAGTTGGAGTGGAGGATTACGTTACGATCAAAAGTATATGAACTATATTGATCCTGCACAATTTGTATGTCCTCCAGGTATGGCTTGTATTGCATTGTATGATCCAAAAGAAAGCAATCAACAATTTAATAATATTTCGGGAGCGATTGGTGTAGCGCATGATTTAAGTGAGCGAGTGACTTTAAAGTTTAATATCGCACGTGGATTCCGAGCACCGAATATGGCGGAGTTGGCTTCTTATGGTGCACACGAAGGCACCAACCGATTTGAATATGGCAACTCTTTATTAAAGTCTGAAAAGAGTTTACAATTTGATGCGGCTGTTGAGTGGAGCAATGAACATATGAGTATTGCAGGAAATGTTTTTTACAATACTGTGAAGGATTATATCTTTTATCAAAAGCTAACTGCTGTGGGTGGAGGAGATTCAATTATCATGGACTATGCACATGATGCTGCGGGAGAAGAATTATATGCTTTTGCATTTAGACAAAAAGATGCACACTTATATGGTGCAGAATTCAATATCGATATTCATCCACACCCATTAGATTGGTTGCATGTTGAGAATAGTGTGAGTTTGATTCGTGGACAATTTAAAGAAGCATTAGATGGCTCTAAAAATTTACCGGGCATTCCTAGTGCAAGATGGTTGTCTGAAATTAGAATTGAATTGTTCAAAAAATCTAAAGCGATCAAAAACAGTTTCATCAATTTGCAGTTAGACAATGTATTTGCACAAAACAATCCTTTTACTGGATACAACACCGAAACACAAACACCAGCTTATACTCTTTTAAATATTGGGTATAGCACACAAATACAGCGTAAGAATAAAACATTATTTAGTGTTTCCTTGGTGGGACAAAATATCACAGATGTAGCCTACCAACATCATTTGAATCGTTTAAAGTATGGTCCAGTGAACGAAGCCACCGGCCGCATGGGTGTATTTAATATGGGACGCAATTTTAGTTTTAAAGTGAATATTCCGTTTGGGAATTAATCGTTTAGTAAATCACAGGTAAGATATAGAAACACAAGATTCAAAATGACTCTATAACAAAACCAAAACTTAGTTGACCTTTCTATAGCCTCTTGATCTTTCATTTTTTTTGATAATGAAAAGGTCAAGAGGCATATATTGAATACCCATGCAAGAATTAAAATAATTATGAATGTTTGATTTAGAAATAAGCGTTTACTAAAAGAGTAAAAAATATATAATATAATCGTATTAAAACTTGTGAATTCATTTAAAGGCTCTTTCATAATTTTTTTTCTTATACAATTTAATCCAGGATTTTCATAAAAAGATCAAACTTAGAATAGGCTCTATATGTTTATTTTTCATTTGTAATTTCTAGTGCTTTAAAAATTAAAGCGTCACTAATTCTAAAATTAGTAGTTTGAATTTTTTCTAAATAATATTTTACTGAGTGAATCAAACCGAGCCTCTTTGCAGTTATTAAAATACCAATACTCCCAGTAAATCTTAAACTTAATGTGGTTGCAATTTTTCGTGCCTTTAAATCATCAATTATTAAGAATCCATCATTTTCTAATGCATTCATGATAATACTAGATTCTCCTGGTCCTAGATTAAAGTTCTTTAAAAAGGATTGCTCAAAATTACATGCTGGTTCAATGATTATCCAAGAAGGTAAAGTTTCATTCCACTCTGCTTTAATAAAGTTTGTAATAAAAACATTACCATAAATCTTATTTAAAAGATCTAAGGCTTCGATTTTATTAAGAATGATAAGGGAGCTTGTATCAACGTATACTTTCTCTTGCATTACTAACATCTGATTCTAAATCAGATGCAGGATGATTGATTACAGATACATTATAGTTTTTTAGTAAATCCATAAATTCTGACATAGTATAACCGGCACTCCTTGCAGCTTGACTCATTGTAAGTCTTCCGGCTTCAAAAAGCTTGGCAGCTAAAAAAGTTTTTAATTCTTGATTATCTGCTTTTAGCTCGTCAGGTAATTCTAATTCTATGGTTTTCATTTTACTAAATTAATACTAATATCTTTTAAACAATCAATTTGTTTCCTGCATTTGATAGGGTGATAAATATGCCTGAAATTCATTTTTATTATAATGCACATTTAAAGTATTTCTACTTTAATTTTTTTACTAACTTGTAACTACTTATTAGAGTATTTTCTAAAAACACCCACTATGAAAAAAACATCCTTCATTTTTTTATCCATCCTCATTGCAATGACAAGTATTGCGCAGAAAGTGAAAACCTCTGCAGCGAATGCTTCACAAGGTTTAACCAAAGAAGAACAGCAAGTGATGGCTTGGATTGATGCGCATATGCCGCAGGCGATTGAGTTATTAAAGGAGTCGGTGAATATCAATAGCGGAACTTTAAATATAGCCGGTGTAAAAAAAGTAGGTGCCTTGTTTGCGAAAGAATTTGAAAAAGCAGGATTCGCGACGGAGTGGGTTGCGATGCCAGATTCTATCAAACGTGCTGGGCATTTAGTGGCGAGTCGTCGCGCAGGCGCCGCCGCCCCGTCCAAGTCTACTTCTAAAAAAGGAAAACGCCTATTCCTCATCGGACATTTAGATACCGTCTTTGAACCAGATATGCCAGCCAATCCATTTACCATGTTGAACGATTCTACCGCAACGGGCCAAGGGGTGAACGATATGAAGGGCGGAGACGTGGTGGTGATTATGGCTTTGCAAGCATTGGAGCAGGCGGGCTTATTAAAAAACACAGATATCACAGCTTATTTTACAGGGGATGAGGAGCATGCGGGTTATCCAAGGGAAGTGACTCGAGGTGATTTTATCAATAGAGCCAAGCAGGCAGATATCGCTTTGGCCTTTGAGGGTGCGAATGGACTCAATTCAGTAGCAACAGGAAGAAGGGGCGCGAGTGGATGGAGACTAGATGTGACCGGAAAAACAGGACATAGTTCGGGAGTATTCACGCCAGGCGCGGGTTATGGCGCGATTTATGAAGCAGCAAGAATCTTGAATCAGTTTAGAGAAACCCTCAGCACGGAAAAATATTTGACTTTTAATCCGGGCATTATCATTGGCGGATCGGATATAGAATATAATAGTGAGACATCAAAAGGCGCGGCCATTGCTAAAACCAATATTATTTCTCCGGCGGTGACGGTAACAGGGGACTTAAGGTTCTTGACCGAAGACCAAAAAGACCGCGCCAGGGTCAAAATGAAGGAAATTGTAGCGCAAAACCTAGCCCAAACCAGTGCCAAAATCAGTTTTGTGGACGGGATTCCAAGTATGGCGCCGACCGAGGGCAATAACCAGGTTTTAAGCGTAATCAATTCAATATCAATGGATATGGGGGCCGGCGCCACCGTGGCAGGTGACCCAGGATCCAGGGGCGCAGGGGATATTTCCTACGTTGCGGCTTATGTGGACTGTATCGATGGTTTGGGGGCTTCAGGACGCGGCGCGCACGCGCCGGGCGAAACCATCCACCTAAATCAACTCCCCTTTTTGATCAAAAGAGCGGCGTTGACGATTTATAGATTGAGTAGATAATGATTGCTGTTGGGCAATAATTGTTATAAAACAGCGTTTTAATTTAATGGCCTGATCCTCTTTTATTTGGAATAGAAAATAGTTGATAAATTGCATGATAATCCACTTATAAAATACTCCTTATAAAATTAGATTTTTAGCTTTTGAAATGCTACTTTCGCGCAATAACTTCCCCCCAAAGTTTATCGAAAAAATTAACAGCTAAAAACTGTTAAAATGATATAGATATAGATACAAAATCGTATTTTTGTCATATATTAACAGAGTGTCTTATGCACTCTAAATGAATAACTTAGGCCTATAATGGGACTAAGAGTGGCAGAGCCATATGAAGCTGCAAAAACCCAAACAAAATTTGACTTATGAAATGGATTAGAATCGCCTTATTTAGTCTGAGTATTTTTGCGATGAGCATTCAAGCCAATGCGCAAAATTTATTAAGCGGAAAGGATTTAAGTACCATCAAAGTGGACGCCTTAACGGATGCAGAAATTGCACAAATACAAGCGCAATTAAAGCAATCTGGCGTAAGTATTGATATGGTAGAATCACAAGCCATTGCAAAAGGGATGAGCCCAGCAGAGTTTGCTAAATTAAAAGCAAGATTGGCCTCCTCTAAAACAGGCACTAAATCTGGATCCCCTTTGGCGAAGAGAACTCAAAGTAGTAAGGTGGATTATGAAATAGACAGTACACGCACAAGGCCTGAAAATAAAATCAATCCATTGATTTATGGATCTGAATTATTTGCCAATGAAAACGGCTTTGGTGAAAATCAAAATATCGCAACCCCATTGAACTACGAAGTGGGCACCAACGATGTATTAAAATTAGTTGTGTATGGTGTGCAAGAATATAGTTCAGACTTAGAAGTGAGTAAGGAAGGGATAGTACAAATACAAAATGTAGGTCGCGTGAAAGTAGCAGGCTTAACGATAGAAGCTGCTACAACAAGAATCAAACAACAGATGGCCAACACCGCTTATCCAAGTTTAAGAAGCGGAGAATCTAAATTGGCATTAACATTAGGCGATACAAGAACTATCCAAGTGACTATCATTGGTGCACAAAGAAGTGGCAACTATAATGTGTCTTCTTTATCTACTATCTTAAATGCTTTAACAGAAGCAGGTGGTCCAAATGAAATTGGTTCATACAGAAATATTGAATTGATCAGAAACAATAAGCTGTTCAAGAAGATCGACTTATATGCCTTCATGCAAAACGGAGATCAATCACAAAATATGGGTTTAAAGGATCGCGATGTGATTCGTGTGCCAGCTTATAAAGGCAGGGTAGAAATTAAAGGACAAGTAAAACGTCCAGGTATTTTTGAGATCAATGGTACTTCAGAAAACTTCAATCAGTTTTTACAATATGCAGGTGGCTTTGATGACACTGCTTATACTGCATGGGTGAAAGTGATTCAAAAAAATGACAAAGAAAAAACGCTGAAGGATTTAGGTGCTAAGGAATTTGCAAGTTATGTACCACAGGAAGGCGATATCATTCAAATTTCAAAAATATTAGATCGTTTTCAAAACAGGGTTAAATTATCTGGTGCAGTCTTTAGACCAGATTTTTATGAATTAACAGAAGGCATGCGCATTAGTGATTTAATTCAAAAAGCAGATGGCTTAAAAGAAGATGCTTATGTAGGACGTGCGCAACTCATCCGCTTAAAACCAAACTTATTAAAAGAATTAGTAAGCATCAATTTAGGAAAGGCTTTACAAAAAGGATCCGAAGAAAATATTTATTTACAAAGAGAAGACGAACTGTATATTAATTCCATTGTTGATTTAAGAGATTCCTTAACGGTAGACTTATTAGGAGAAGTGAGAAGCCAGGGCCGATTTAATTATGTAGATAGTATGACGGTAAAGGATTTGATTTTAATGGCAGGTGGATTTAAATACGAAGCGAGTAAACAAATAGAAGTGGCAAGGTTAATACAAAACGATGGTGCAGTTACCAACAATAAAGTAGCAACTATTTTAACCACTGTGGTGAATGGGGATTTAAGTTTCAATCCTGGTCAAGAAAATTTTGTATTACAACCAATGGATGTGGTTACCATTACTAAAAAAACGGGCTTTGTAAATCCAGAAGTAGTAAGCATTAGTGGCCAAGTACAGAACGTGGGCAAATACACATTAAGCAGTCGTGTAGAAAGAGTGAGCGATATTGTAAAAAGAGCAGGTGGCTTAATTGGACAAGCTTATGGAGAAGGGGCCTTTATTAAAAGAAGCAGGTTTAATATTGATACTTTAAGATCGGATGAATCAAAAACATCTGTAGAACAAGCCTATATTAAAAAGTTTAAAGCACAGCAAAATGCTGCGAAGACAGAAGTGAAAACAAGTTTGATGGAAGAAGATGGTTTAGGAGACGCACAAAAGCAAAACAAAAAGAATTTAAAAGACACGCTGGATATTTTATACAAAGAATTAGAAAACGATTATTATCAAATTGCTATTGATATTAATCAAATTATGGACAAGCCAGGCTCAGAACTAGACTTGGTGTTGAGAGATAAGGATGAGATAGTGATTCCAAAAACAGATAACCGTGTAAAAATTAGTGGAGGTGTATTAAGACCCACCAATATTGTTTACCGAGATGGATTAAGTATTGGTGAATGTATTAGTGCAGCAGGTGGTGTAAGTGAATACGCCAGAAGAGGCAGGGCTTATGTAATTTATGCCAATGGTAAAAGTAAAAGAACTATTCTGATTGGAATTTTTAGGGTTAATCCAAAAATCAAGCCTGGATCCGAAGTGGTTTTGCCAGAGACTGATGTGAAAAAAGAAAAAACATTAAACGGCATATTGCAGTTTACTACAATAATCGCACAAATTGGATCTGCATTAGCCACATTAGCTATTTTAAATAGATAACATCATGACCAAATTAAGAGATGAACAACAGCAAATAGACAACGATGAGATTTCTTTAAAGGAATTGATTCAAAAAATACAAGAATGGATAGCGTATTTAAAAACGCAGTGGAAACTCATTATTGGTATTGCAGCATTGGGGGGTATTATAGGATTTGTGTATGCAAGTTTTCAAAAACCTACTTACCTGGCAACTACTACTTTTGTGTTGGAAGAAGATAAAGGCGGAGGAATGGGAGGCGCTATGGGACTTGCGAGTAGTTTTGGCTTTGATTTAGGCGGTGGTGGCGGTGGCTTATTTAGTAGCTCCAATATAATAGAACTAATGAAGAGCAGATTGGTCGTAGAAAAGACATTACTTAATCCAGTGCAAGTCGCAGGCAAGGAAATTAGTTTAGCAGCTTATTATATTCAAATAAATAAAATAAAAAACAAAGTGAACTTTCCTGTAAATGCAGACAGAACAAAATTTACTTTAGAGCAAGATTCTATTTTATATGGTATTTCTTCAGGATTGACAAAAAATAATTTAACGATTTATCAAAAAGATAAAAAAACTAGCATAATAAGTTTAACTATTGAATCCGAAAATGAAAACTTTTCCAAATTATTTTGTGAACAGTTGTTGAAAGAAACTTCTGATTTTTATATTGAAACAAAAAGTAAAAAGGCAAGATTAAATGTTGAGTTGTTACAACATCAAGCAGACAGCATTAGGGCTGAACTAAACGGTGCAATTATAGGCGTAGCAGAAGCTACAGACAATGTTTATAATTTAAATGCTGCATTAAACGTAAGAAGTTCGCCCAGTAAAATAAAGCAGTTAGATGTACAAGCGAATTCGGCGATATTGACTCAGGTAGCAGCTCAATTGGAGATGTCTAAAGCAAGTTTAAGAAAAGAAACTCCACTAGTACAAATAATAGACCGCCCTATTTTGCCTTTAGAAAAGGTTAAGCTAGGCAGGCTAAAATCAATACAAATAGGCGGGTTCTTTGCTGGATTTTTAACAATATTGTATTTAATATTTCACCTCTTGTACAAGAAAATTATAGCGTAATTGAATCATTTTCGCTCAACACTAATAAGGTTCATTTAAAAATAGTTGTAAATAAAATCCGCTCAGTTTTTTAAGTTGTTTTAGATAAGTATATGAAAATAGCAGTAGTAGGCACAGGATACGTAGGATTGGTTACAGGCACTTGTTTCGCAGAGACGGGTAATAAAGTGACTTGCGTGGATATTGACAAAGCGAAGGTAGAAAAATTAAGCGCGGGACAAATCACCATTTACGAGCCAGGATTAGAGAAAATATTTTTAAGAAATATCAAAGAGGAGCGTTTAAGATTCACGACTGGGCTAGAGGAAGCGGTGGAAGATGCAGAGATTATATTTTTAGCATTACCAACGCCTCCGGGCGCGGATGGTAGCGCGGATTTAAAATATGTGTTGGGTGTGGCGGATCATTTAGGCAAGATTTTAAAAGGCTATAAAGTCATTGTCAATAAGAGCACAGTGCCAGTGGGCACAGCGGATAAAGTAAGCGCAGCGATTGCAAAAAATTACAAAGGTGAATACGATGTGGTGAGCAACCCAGAGTTTTTAAGAGAGGGAGTGGCGGTGGATGATTTTATGAAACCAGATAGAGTGGTGGTTGGAACAAGATCTGAAAGAGCGAAGAAATTAATGAGTGATTTATACGTGCCATTTGTAAGGCAGGGTAATCCTGTGATTTTTATGGATGAGCGTAGTTCAGAGTTAACGAAATATGCTGCAAACTCTTTCTTGGCAACCAAGATTTCTTTCATGAACGAGATCGCTCAACTATGTGAGCGCATGGGTGCGGATGTGGATATGGTGAGAAGAGGGATTGGATCGGATGACAGAATCGGTAAACGTTTTTTATTCCCAGGCATTGGTTATGGTGGATCATGTTTTCCAAAAGATGTACAAGCTTTAATCATGTCATCGGACGAAGTGAAATATGAATTTGAGATTTTAAAAGCAGTAGAAAAAGTAAATGCCAATCAAAAACTACATTTAGTAGAAAAGATCAAAGCGTATTATAAGAATGATTTACAAGGTAAACATTTTGCATTATGGGGCTTAGCTTTTAAGCCTAATACAGACGATATTAGAGAAGCACCAGCACTCAGTATCATTGACGCTTTAACAAGCGCAGGTGCTACTGTTAATGCTTATGATCCAGAAGCGATGCCAAATGTAAAAGGACAAATAGGAGATAAGATACAATACGCTGCGAATCAATATGAAGCATTACAAAATGCAGCTGCATTGATTATAGCTACAGAGTGGAGTGAGTTTAGAACACCTGATTTTGAATGCATGGAAAAAGAGATCAAACACAAAATCATCTTTGATGGCAGAAACTTATTTGATGTAGTCAAGATGAATGACCTAGGCTATCATTATGAAAGTATTGGAAGAGCAAACGCCTAAAAACAAATTATGAGTCAGAAAAGAATATTAATAACAGGTGCTGCTGGATTTTTAGGATCGCATTTGGCAGATCGTTTTATCAAGGAAGGGTACTATGTGATTGCAATGGATAATTTAATCACAGGAGACTTGATGAATATCGAGCACTTGACATCGAATCCAAATTTTGAATTCATCCACCATGATGTGACCACTTTTATTGATATCAAACGCGACCTGGATTATATTTTACATTTCGCATCTCCTGCAAGTCCGATTGATTATTTAAAGATCCCAATTCAAACCTTAAAAGTGGGTGCGATGGGTACGCATAATTGCTTAGGCCTAGCCAAAGCAAAGGGTGCAAGAATATTGGTTGCAAGTACAAGTGAAGTTTATGGTGATCCATTAGTACATCCACAAACAGAAGAGTACTGGGGCAATGTCAATACAGTGGGACCAAGAGGTGTGTATGATGAAGCAAAACGTTATATGGAATCCATCACCATGGCTTATCACACTTTCCATCATGTAGAAACAAGAATCATCCGCATCTTCAATACCTATGGTCCTAGAATGCGATTAAACGATGGACGTGCATTACCTGCATTCATTGGTCAAGCTTTAAGAGGCGAGGACATGACGGTATTTGGGGATGGCTCACAAACAAGAAGCTTCTGCTATGTGGATGATTTAGTAGAAGGTATTTATAGATTATTATTAAGTGACTACTCTAGTCCAGTGAACATAGGCAACCCAAATGAAATTAGCTTAAAGGATTTTGCAGAAGAGGTGTTGAAGTTGACAGGCAATACCGTGAAAATCGTGTACAAGGAATTACCGGTGGATGATCCTAAGCAAAGACAACCAGATATTACAAAAGCAAGAACCATTTTAGGATGGGAGCCTAAAGTAGAACGTGCAGAAGG
>JBILIU010000155.1:0-3235 GCA_044368905.1 Sediminibacterium sp.
ATGATGATTGAATTTTTAATTTTAGCCACATTTAAAATACTACCAGTGATTGCGTCGTTGGTATCATTCACCTGTATATCAAAAAACTCTTTCCAATTGTTCATATGGGTTGTAAATAAATAAGGCTTTACCACATTGAACAGGGGAATATTAAGCGTACTTAGGATGGTAAAAAATACAATGGCACTAATGGTTGCAACAATGGGTCCAATTGAATTATTCGCTAGACTAGACATCAAAAAACCTAAAGCAGCTACTGTCAATAAAGAAAAACTTGCAAAAACAAATGCACCTAGGTATCTCCAGAAAACATCTTGTTCTTGAATCAAGACCACATAATTTGATTTCATGAGGAATAAATCATCTGTACCAAAAATCCACATACTCAGGAATAAGGCAAGAAAAGCCAACCAGATCAATAACAAAATAGTATACAAACTTGCAGCTACAAATTTAGCTAAGACCCACTGTGTTCTACTATAAGGGGTTGTGAATAACAACCTCAAAGTCCCTAAATTCGCTTCGCCAGAAAGCATATCAGCTGCAATCAAAGCCACCAATAGCGGCACATGCACAAGTAGCAATTGCAATAAAATATAACAGATCAAATACCCATTTAATACTTTTCCATCCACTGATAAGGTATCGTTGATGTCCTTCATCAAAAATGCCGCATACGCTTCTCCATCTATTTTTAATCCCATTTGTATCACCAATATCAGTGCAGCAATTGCACCAAAAGCAATATAGGTTCTAGGCCTCTTGTAAATTTTAAAAAGTTCAATTTGAATAATGGGCCACATATTAAAAAGTTGAGGTAAGTTGTAAAAAATAATCTTCCAAGGAATTTTTTGCTTCTAATGATACTAGATCGATATGAGATGCCACTAAAAAAGCATTCAATGCAGGAATCTCTAATTTAGGAATAGTCAAATAAAGTCCCTCAGTGCGATCTAATACATTAGAATGATAAGCTGAAGCAACTAATTTTTGTTTTGCATCCGCGTCATCTAAGGTCTTGATTTGCACAATGGTTTTATTGGGATCCAATAAACTTGAAGTAGGTCCTTCTGCCATTTTTTTTCCTTGATGGATGATTAAGATATGACTCGCAATTTGTTCAATCTCTGATAGTAAATGCGAGGAGACCAAAACAGTTTTACCCTGGTCTTTAGAAAGTGATTTGATCAATTGACGAATATCAGCAATACCTTGAGGATCCAGTCCATTGGTAGGTTCATCTAATATAATCAATTGAGGGTCGTGTAATAATGCAATACCAATCCCTAATCTTTGCTTCATCCCCAATGAATAAGTTTGTACTTTATCATTGGCTCTTGACAATAATCCTACCTGTGCTAAAGTTGCTTCGATCTTAGTAGCAGTAATTTTTTGCTTACGTAATTTTGCAAATAAATTTAGATGTTCATGTGCAGTTAAGTAAGGATATAAATCTGGGCGCTCTATCACAGCACCAATCTGTTCTAAAATAGCAGAACGATGATTTATTAAAGATTGGCCAAAGATTTCGATATGCCCTTCTGAAGGATGAATTAAGGAAAGTAACATTCTGATGGTGGTACTTTTCCCAGATCCGTTTTGGCCTAAAAAACCATAGACCTGTCCCGCTTCTACTTCAAAAGAAAGCTGGTCTACCGCCTTTATGGCACCAAAGTTTTTACTTAATCCTTCTACTTTAATTACTGACATACTACTATAACAATCAATTGAATTATTTGTTGCGAATCCATCCCCCTATTCACAAAAAAACCCCGAAATATCGGGGTTTTTTTTATTCAAGTATTTCCTTATTTGTATTGAGGAATCAAGCTGTTTGCTAATTCAACCATTTGCTTTAATCCATCTTCAGGTAAATTACCTTTTTTGAATTCAGCCAATATATTTGGTAATTTATTAGACATCTCTAACATAAAATGTGCTTCAAAGTCTTTCACGTTTTTAACTGCTACTTCTTTCAACAAACCTTGTGTACCCAAGTAGATAATGGCTACTTGTTTTTCTACCGTAAACGGTGTGTACTGAGCTTGCTTCAAGATCTCTACGTTTCTTGCACCTTTGTCAATTACATTCTTTGTTGCTGGATCTAAGTCACCACCAAATTTAGAGAAGGCTTCTAATTCACGGTATAATGCCTGGTCTAATTTCAAAGTTCCAGATACTTTTTTCATTGATTTGATCTGCGCGTTACCACCCACACGACTTACAGAAATACCTACGTTGATCGCTGGACGAATACCTGCGTTGAACAAGTTTCCTTCTAAGAAGATCTGACCGTCTGTAATTGAGATCACGTTGGTAGGGATATAAGCAGATACATCACCTGCTTGTGTTTCAATAATTGGTAATGCTGTTAATGATCCACCACCTTTCACCAAATGCTTGATAGAAGCTGGTAAGTCATTCATGTTCTTAGCAATCTCATCGTTTGCAATGACTTTCGCAGCACGCTCTAATAAACGACTATGTAAGTAGAATACATCACCTGGATATGCCTCACGTCCTGGAGGACGACGTAATAATAAAGAGACCTCACGGTAAGCTACTGCTTGCTTTGATAAGTCATCAAATACAATCAATGCTGGTTTACCACAATCACGGAAGAACTCACCAACAGCTGCACCCGCAAATGGAGCGTAGAATTGTTGAGGTGCTGGATCAGCAGCAGAAGCAGCAACGATGATGGTATAAGCCATTGCACCGTTTTCTTCTAAAGTCTTCATCACACCTGCAATCGTAGATGCTTTTTGACCAATCGCAACATAAATACAATATACTGGTTCACCAGCATCATAAAATTCTTTTTGATTGATAATGGTATCCACACAAATGGCAGTCTTACCAGTTTGACGGTCACCAATGACCAATTCACGTTGACCACGACCAATTGGAATCATCGCATCAATCGCTTTGATACCAGTTTGCAATGGCTCTTTTACAGGCTCACGGAAGATTACACCTGGTGCTTTACGCTCCAATGGCATCTCATACAATTCACCTTTAATTGGACCCTTACCATCAATTGGCTCACCCAACATATTGATTACACGACCAACTAAACCATCTCCTACTTTAATAGAAGCGATTTGACCAGTACGCTTTACTTTATCACCTTCTTTAATGCCCTTGCTCTCACCCATCATTACCACACCCACATTGTCTTCCTCTAGGTTCAATGCAATGGCTTTGGTGCCATTTTCAAATTCAACCAACTCGC
>JBILIU010000134.1:0-3218 GCA_044368905.1 Sediminibacterium sp.
GCAGCCAACTTACTAGCAATTGCAGCAATATGTTTGCTCTTATGTTGACGCACTTGTTTTGCACTCAATGCAGTATCCTCTGTCTCCACTAATTTCCAATCTTGGTTTTCCAAATAATCCAAACACTGAAGGATGGCCATTGGATGACTATGCACTTCTTTAATGTCTTCCAGTTTTACACCAGGATACACCAATAGGTTTTGACTAATCGACAAGTACACTTCCCCTATCACTTGTAATTTGCTTTTTTGCAACAAATTATAGTTAGGAAGGATACTTCCTGCGATAGAGTTTTCCATGGCCATCACTGCGCCATCGGATTGTTTCGCATCTT
The DNA here is from genome assembly GCA_044368905.1 of Sediminibacterium sp. Taxonomy (GTDB): domain Bacteria; phylum Bacteroidota; class Bacteroidia; order Chitinophagales; family Chitinophagaceae; genus Sediminibacterium. Next base: position 335 of record JBILIU010000134.1, read on the forward strand.
CCCCAATTCGAACCACATCTCTAAAAGTGGCGCATGGAATCACGTCTACGTCTTTACCAAAAAACTGTCTTGCAGCCACTTGGTGAAAACTGCCCTCGTATCCTTGTATCGTCACTTTTTTATGCATCCTTCAATCTATCCTTGTTGTTGATCCTATTTATTTAATAAAAAATCCCGGCTGTTTGAGCCGGGATGGTATATTTAGTTATTTCGTTTATGCTTTTACAAATACTACCCGGCTACTTTGGTTAAAGTAGAAATAAAAGAAAAAGTAAAACCAGTTGCTATTTGCTTTCATCGTGGGACAAAGATAGGCTAAAAGTCCCTAAAATAGCCTAAAACAACAAAGTTTTTTACATTTTACTAACAAGTATTCGTACAAAAAAAGGCACTATGAAACATAGTGCCTTTAATCAATTTTGTTCTTCTACTATTTTGTAGCAGCAGAATCAGTAGCAGTTGAATCAGTTGCAACAGCAGCAGAATCAACAGCAACAGCAGCTGTATCAACAGTTGCAGCAGCAGAATCAGTTGTAGCTTCAGTAGAAGCACCACCACAAGCAGTTAAAGCAGCGATAGCGAAGATTGCGAATACTTTTTTCATTAGAATGAGTTTAATGTTTAAATGATACTCTTAATACGCCATCTGATAAAAGGTAACCTGGTTTTTGTAAAATATTTAAAAACAAGCCATTTTTAGCCTAGTTGGGTTACTTTTGTACCCTAATCGTATTAATCTCTTGAAAGCTGAACTCAACGAACAAGCCCTTTTAAAAGGGTTAGCCCAAAATGACTCCAAGGCGGTGGAAACCCTCTATAAAAGTCATTTTAGTATGATTCAGCACTTTGTTACCAATAACAATGGCTCTTTTGATGACGCAAGGGATATTTTTCAGGAAGCAATGATCACTTTGTACGAAAAAGTACAATTAGAACATTTTACCCTTTCCTGTCAAATTAAAACCTACTTGTTTTCTATCTGTAAAAATCTTTGGTTAAAAAGGTTACAACAAATGGGAAAATATAGTGCCCCACTCAGTGCTCAAGAAGAAACGATCTCGGTCGAAGAAGACCTAGATCAGTTTGAGAAAAAAGATGCTGCTTTTGCGATCATGGACCGAGCTTTAAATAGTCTTGGTGAACCATGTAAAAGTTTGTTAGAAGGGTATTATTTAAATAAGAAAGGAATGCAGGAACTAGCAAGTCAGTTTGGATATACCAATGCAGACAATGCCAAGAACCAAAAATATAAATGTTTAATGCGCTTAAAGAAGCTCTTTTTTGCGCAATACAATATAGGAGAATAACCATATGGACGACATTCAATTACAGGAAGCGATAGAACGATATTTGACAGGCGACATGTCTGTTGAAGAGCGCACTCAATTTGAGGCTATCCGTAAAGCTACGCCTGAGATTGACCAGATGGTGATTGAGCATGCGATGTTCTTAAGAGAAATGGATATTTATGTAAATCGTAAAAATTTCTCAAAACTTAATAAGCAAGTATTCAATCAATTATTGGATGCCGGTACTTGGCCACCTGAAGCAGCACAATCTACTTCATCAAAAGTGATTCAACTTTGGACAAGGTATAAGAAAGTCACTGCCATTGCAGCTTCTGTGGGTGGATTTATCGCATTGTTTACTTCTGCGATGATGCTTTTCTTTTTCCCTAGTATCAATGGAAATCAAATTTTAGAATTGAGCAAGGCTGTTGAGAAAATTGAACGAAATCAAAAGGTACAAGGCCATTTATTGAACGAAGTAAAGACCAAGGTTCCAGAAAATGCAAAATTAGTGAGTGGAGGTTCTGGCTTTTTAATTGATACCAAAGGTTTTGTCATTACCAATGCGCATGTATTAAAAGGAGAAGGTGCGATTGTTGTGAATAGTTTAGGACAAGAATTTAAGGCAACTATTGTATATAGCGACAAAAATTCAGATTTAGCTTTATTGAAAATCGAAGACGAAGATTACAAACAAGCAAAAGCTTTACCATTCACCATTCGTAAAAAGTCAAGTGATTTAGGGGAAGATATTTTTACGCTAGGCTTTCCAAGAAATGACAATGATATTGTATACGGTAAAGGCTACTTAAGTGCTCAAACTGGATACAACGGGGATAGTAACACCTATCAAATACAGATTAGTGCTAACCCTGGTTATTCTGGCGCCCCTGTTTTCAATGAAAAGAACGAATTGATTGGTATCATGAGCAGTAGACAAAAACTTGCCGAAGGCGTTGCTTTTGCTATTAAGTCTGATAAATTATTTGATTTGGTTCAAACATTAGAGGAAAATGAATTAACCAAGGACCTCAATGTTAAATTGAATAAGCAAAAAGTGAAGGGATCTAAGAATCGCAAAGCACAGATCAATAACTTCAAGAATTACATCTACAGCGTCCGTGCTTTTAACTAAGTCAAGACAGTATTACAAAATACAAGAAAATTTTACAAGGAAGTAATTATGAATTACTCCAAAGGTTCGTAGGATATACTTTCGCATCCACCAAAGCATCAATACTCGCTTTCACTCCTGGAGCATCTTCTTTATAAGTTACACCAAACCATTTTGCGTTGGTAGGTATTACCTTGACAGCTCCTAAATCCAATGCTTTGAATCTGCCAGCTACAAAAGGAATATAAAATTCAGATTTTAATGCCTGCCCTTCTCTTGCTAAGAATAATTTAAATTCAGATGCGCATAAATCAATAAAGCCAGGTGCAAAACACATAAAGTTCATACTCACTCTTGTATCTTCTTGCAGTGGTGTTTCAATGCCCTCTTCTTCAAACACAATACCAGCGCCTTCTTTTCTGTAAATTTTAGTTCGCTCATTGATGGTAGTTAAATATCCTGCCGCGTCTAAACTACATAC
>JBILIU010000041.1:0-11940 GCA_044368905.1 Sediminibacterium sp.
TTACATCTTTTTTTGTAGCCGAATGATTTGCCATGTACTAATTAATTTTCAGGAGGGCAAAGGTAAGGGACTTGTGCAAATATTAAAAATTAAAATGAAAAAAAATAAAAATTGAGTATAATGCATTGAAAATCAATCATTTAAAATCAATCTAAAATCATTTTTTTGACCTATTTGCTTGTAAATTGGTGAATATCTACGAAAACACAAAAAACAGGGCTGCTTGAGATCAAAATCTTACTTAGATTTTTAGCGCATTTTACTTTATTAATCAATCATTTAAACCGATATTTGCTAACCTAGTTTTACAAATAAACGAAAGGATATACAATGAAGGATTTCAGCTACATCACCAACTCCCATCCAGCCTTCATAGAAGGTTTGTACCAACAATTTTTAACTGATCCAGCATCAGTAGACCCAGATATCATTAAATTTTTCGAAGGCTTCGATTTTGCGATGCAAAACAGCACAGCAGCTCCTGCTCAAAGCCCTTCATCCCCCTTATCCAATGTAAGTGCGGATTGGGCGAATGAGATTAAAGTCTACCGATTGATATTGGGCTACAGAAACAAAGGACATCTAATTGCCACCACCAATCCTATTCGAACTCGAAAGGACAGAGGTGCTAATTTGGATCTCTCTTGCTTTGATTTAACGGAGGCAGATTTGAATAAGACATTTCAAGCTGGGTCCATCATTGGATTAGGTGCGACCACTTTAAAAAATATTCTTAGCCATCTACAAAAAACTTATGCGCATAATCTGGGCATCGAGTTTAAATATATTTCTGATCAAAAAGTAATCGATTGGTTAACCGATGAATTTGAAAATAAATTCAGTCAACCAATTCCATTAGATCAAAAAAAACACATCCTTGAAAAATTAAATCAAGGAGTCATTTTTGAAAAATTCTTACATACTAAATACATCGGACAAAAGCGTTTCTCTTTAGAAGGCGGTGAGTCTACCATTGCAGCATTGGATGCCATCATCAATACTGCAGGTGAGCATGGTGTAGAAGAAGTAGTAATTGGTATGGCGCATCGTGGAAGATTGAATGTGCTTGCAAACATTATGGGCAAAACCTATGAGCAAATTTTTAGTGAATTTGAAGGTACTGCAGTATTAGATCAAACCATGGGTAGCGGTGACGTGAAATACCATATGGGCTTCTCTTCTGAAGTAGCCACTTTCAGTAATAAAAAAGTGCATCTTAAATTAATGCCTAATCCTTCACACTTAGAAGCTGTAGATCCTGTTGTTTTAGGATTTGCGCGTGCTAAGTCGGATATCTTGTATAATTCTGATGTATCTAAAATTTTACCAATTCTAATTCATGGAGATGCATCTGTAGCTGGTCAAGGCATTGTATATGAAATTTTACAGATGTGCCAATTGAATGGTTATAAGACTGGAGGTACAATTCATTTTGTAATTAATAATCAAATTGGTTTCACAACAGACTTTGATGATGCAAGAAGTGCGAACTATTGTACCTCAATAGCTGCAATGGTTCAAGCGCCTGTAATCCATGTGAATGGAGATGATGCTGAAGCAGTAGTGAAAGCGGTGCAAATTGCAACAACCTACAGACAATTATTCAAGAACGATATTTTCATTGACATGGTTTGTTACAGAAAACATGGACACAATGAAGGAGATGATCCAAAATATACGCAACCTCAATTGTATAGCTTAATTGAAAAACATAAGAATCCAAGAGAAACTTATGCAGAATACCTTTTACAAAACGGAGAGGCAAGTGCACAGGAATTAGCAAAGGAAATGGAAAAGAAATTCTGGTCCGATCTTCAAGCAAGATTAGATGAGGTGAAACAACATCCATTACCGTATAAATACCAAGCACCAGAATTAGCTTGGAAAGCAATGCGCAAAGCAACCAACGAAGATTTTATTAGTTCACCTGATACTTCCATTACTGCTGATAAAGCGAAATCTATTTTTGATGCTTTAATGAAATGGCCAGCTAGTTTTACGCCATTGAAAAAAGTAGATAAATTAATTCAAGAGAAAGTAAAATTATACGAGACAGAACAAAAGATAGACTGGGCGACTGGGGAATTAATGGCCTATGCTTCTTTATTAGCAGAAGGTAAAACGGTTCGTATGAGTGGGCAGGATGTGAAACGTGGTACATTTAGTCATCGTCATGCTGTTTTAGTAGATGAAAATACCAACGAGCAATTCAATCGCTTGAATCAGGTGGCAGAAGGACAAGAACCTTTTAGAATTTATAATTCATTGTTGAGCGAGTACGGCGTTCTTGGATTTGAATATGGGTATGCATTAGCAAACGCGGATGCTTTAGTGGTATGGGAAGCACAGTTTGGAGATTTCTCAAATGGTGCGCAAACAATCATCGACCAATTCATTGCAGCAGGTGAACAAAAATGGCAACGTCAAAATGGGGTAGTCATGTTATTGCCTCATGGGTACGAAGGACAAGGTCCAGAACATAGCAGTGCAAGATTGGAGCGTTATTTACAATTGTGTGCAGAACATAATATGGTGATCACCAATGTTACCACTGCCGCTAATTTATTCCATGCATTAAGAAGACAATTGACTTGGTCTTTCAGAAAACCAATGATCAACTTCTCACCAAAAGCGAATTTAAGAAGCCCAGCCACTTTTAGTCCGATGGCTGATTTAACAAAAGGTGGATTCAAAGAAGTGATTGATGATACATTTGTGCAAAAAGTAGAGGATGTTAAAAAAGTATTGTTCTGTTCTGGTAAGATTTATTATGAAATGGCAGAAAGACAAAAAACAGAACAAAGAAATGATATCGCCATTGTACGTTTAGAACAATTGTATCCATTGCCTGTTCAACAGATTACGGCATTGCACCAAAAATATGGCAAAGCAATTTGGTTCTGGGTACAAGAAGAACCTTTAAATATGGGTGCTGCTAGTTTCTTACAAATGAATTTAAAGGCGATTAAATATGGTGTCATTAGTAGACAAGCAAGTGCTGCAACAGCAACTGGTTATGCTAAAGTGCACGCGAAAGAACAAAATGAAATAATAACAACTGCGTTTTCTATCTAAAATATTAAAACATGATTTCCATTAAAGTACCTACAGTAGGAGAGTCTATCACAGAAGTAACTTTGTTAAAGTGGACTAAGCCAGAAGGCGCTTGGGTAGACCGTGACGAAGTGATTGCTGAGTTAGAAAGTGAAAAAGCAACTTTCGAAGTGAACGCTGAACAAGCGGGGACATTGCACCATAAAGCAACTGAAGGGGATAGTATTTTAATTGGCGCTATTTTAGCAGACATTGATGAGACCGCTACTAAGCCAGCCGGTGAAGCACCAAAGGCTGAGCCTGTCGCTGCAGCTGCTGCTCCAGCAGTTCCAACTTCTACAACGTCAACTGCGCCTGTAACTAGTGTTCCAAATAATGTAAAAGCAACACCTGTTGCTGCTGCGATCATTGCAGATAAAAAAGTAGACACCAATCAAATTAAAGCGAGTGGTTTTGCTGGAAAGATTACCAAAGTGGATGTATTAGATGCTTTAAATAATCCAGGTAAAATTCAGTTCGCTGGACAAGACTTATTCTCTCGCAATGTGCGTCCAGAGAAAATGTCTAACTTAAGAAAAACAATTAGCCGTCGTTTAGTGGAGGCAAAAAATACAACTGCCATGTTAACTACTTTCAACGAAGTAGATATGACAGGCATCATGCAGATCAGAAAACAATACAAGGATAAGTTTAAAGAAGCACATGGTGTGAATTTAGGATTCATGAGTTTCTTTGCTAAAGCTTGTGCGATTGCATTGACGGAGTGGCCTTCTGTAAATGCTTTTATTGATGGAGATCAATTGTTATACCATGATTATGCAGATATCAGTATTGCTGTAAGTACGCCAAGAGGCTTGACAGTTCCTGTAATTAGAAACGTAGAAAGCTTAAGCATGGCAGGTATCGAGAAAAAAGTAATTGAATTAGCAGGAAAGGCAAGAGATAGCAAGTTGACTGCAGAAGAATTAACAGGTGGTACTTTCACTATCACCAATGGTGGTGTATTTGGAAGTTTGATGAGCACACCAATTATTAATATTCCTCAGTCTGCTATATTAGGCATGCATAAAATTCAAGATCGTCCAATGGCGGTGAATGGTGAAGTTAAAATTTTACCAATGATGTACTTAGCATTAAGTTATGATCACAGAATCATTGATGGTCGTGAGAGTGTAGGCTTCTTAGTAAGAGTAAAAGAGTTGTTAGAAAATCCAGCACTTTTATTAATTGCGAAAGATCCTTTAGCTAGTTTATTAGAATTATAATTAAAAGAAAAACGAATATCAGAAAGTCATGTTTTGCATGACTTTCTTTTTTATAGCATGACGCATCAAAATCAACATCAAGAAGTTGCTCAAAAATTAATATCGGCTTATCAAGGGCCGGAACCGTTGGCTGCGTATTTAAAAAAATATTTTGCTGCCAATAAAAAACACGGAAGTAAAGATCGGAAGAGTATTAGTGCTTTTTGTTATGGGCATTTTAGGGATATGCATGCAAATTTTCCATTACAAGAATGCATTTCAAAGGAAATTGATATCCCAACATTCATTCATTCCCATACAATACAGCCTTTATTATTTATTAGAATTAGACCTTGGCAAAAAGAGAAAGTAGTAGCTGCTTTACTTGCGGCGTCTATTGAATATACCCAGGTAAATGAACATTGCTTTGCATTTTCAAATACCACTTCTTTGCAAAATGTATTGGCACTCAATAAAGAGGCGGTGATTCAGGATTTAAACTCGCAAGCACTTGCAGAGCTATTAAATTTTGTGCCTACAAGTATAGAAACACCTATCCATGTTTGGGATGCCTGTGCAGCAAGTGGGGGTAAAACAATTTTAATGTTTGATACGATGCAGAATATTAGAATGCATGTATCGGATGTGAGAGAAAGTATTTTATTCAACGCAGATAAACGCTTACAAGAAGCTGGTATTCGTCCAGCAAGTGTCCAAGTGATTGACTTAACGGAGCCATTTGATATCAAGAAGCCTTTTGATTTTGTCTTTGCAGATTTACCATGTTCTGGTTCTGGAACTTGGGGTAGGACACCAGAACAAATTGCTTTTTTCAAAAAGAAAGATTTAGCAAATTATACCGAGTTGCAATCTAAAATCATTGCTAATATTTTACCTACTGTAAAATTAAATGGACATTTACTACTTGCAACTTGTTCTGTTTACGCAGCAGAAAATGAAGCACATGTAAACGCAATATTAGCGCAAGGTCAATTTGAATTAATAAAGCAACAATATTTTATTGGCTATACAAAACAAGCAGACACCTTGTTTGGTGCTATACTAAAACGCCGCTCTGTATAATTCCACCTGCAACCACATCGTCGCCTTCATAAAATACGGCGCTTTGTCCGGGTGCAATGCTCTTTACATTTTCATAAAATCTTGCTTGCACACCCATGTCGGTATGGGATAATGTACACAATGCACCCGTATCGTGGTACCTGATTTTTGCCATCAAGTCCATAGATGTTGGAAGGTGATCGTACTTAATCCAATTCATTTTTGCCACCATCATGTCGTTCTTATCTAAGTCTGCTTCATCTCCAATCACCACAATATTTTTTTCAGGATCAATCGCTGTAACATAGACTGGATGGCCCATTGCCAATTCTAATCCTTTTCTTTGACCAATGGTATAAAATGGGTAGCCTTTATGTTTGCCTAATCTTTTTCCTTTATTATCTACAAACCATCCGCCATTCACTTTTTCTTCTAATCCATCTACACGACGTTTTAGGAAACCTCTATAATCATTGTCAGGTACAAAACATATTTCGTAGCTCTCACTTTTTTTAGCCAGTTCTGGATAGCCCATATCAATGGCCATTTGTTTGATATCTTTTTTATGCATGCCACCCAAAGGAAGGATGGTGCGCTTTAATAAGTCCTGGTCCACACCCCACAAAACATAACTTTGGTCCTTGGTTTCATCTAATCCTTTTGAAATCACATAACGCCCATTGTCGTGTTGACGTACTTTGGCGTAGTGTCCTGTTGCAATGAATTCACAACCCAACGCATCCGCTCTTTTAAGTAAAGCGCGCCATTTAATATGCGTGTTGCACATCACACATGGGTTGGGGGTTCTACCAGCTAAATATTCTTCTACAAAATTTTCGATGACAAAGTCACCAAATTCTTCTCTGATATCTAAAATATAATGTGGGAATCCATTGTTCACTGCCGCCATTCTAGCGTCGTTAAATGAATCGATATTGCAACAGCCTGTTTCCTTGCCATTGGCATTGCTAGTGGAATAATCCCATGTTTTCATGGTAATTCCGACTACTTCATATCCTTCGTTGTGTAAGAGAATTGCAGCGACTGTGCTATCTATTCCGCCGCTCATTGCGACAAGTACCTTTCCTTTTTTGCTCATATTTCGGTGGCCAGTTAAAAGTTGGCTTAGCACAAAAGTAATAAAAAATTACTACCTTCATTGTCTTAGAAAGTTAAAATATACAATATGATAAAGTTACAAGTCATCGGAAATTTAGGCAAGGACGCCGTGGTGAATAACGTAAATGGCAAATCTGTCATCAATTTCAACGTAGCGCATACAGAAAAATATAAAGATGCGCAAGGAGTACAAAAAGACAGAACTACTTGGGTAGATTGTTCTTATTGGACAGATCGTACTGCTGTGGCGCCTTATTTAAAGAAGGGCACACAAGTCTATGTAGAAGGTACACCAGATGTAAGATCCTATACCACAACAGATGGCCGTCAAGGGGCATCTTTGACCTTAAGAATCGTTTCTGTTCAATTATTAGGTGCGAAGCCTTCAGGTGGTTCTGGTGGAGAACAATCCAACTATGGTGGAGAATCTAATCCAACACAAAGCTATAATCCAGCACCTAGTGCAGGAGCAGAAAGCAATGAAGCGATGGACGATTTGCCATTCTAAGATAATTTAAGTAATAGCGTTAAGGGTGTACCAATCAGTACACCCTTTTTTTGTAAATTTGTGCCATGGAATCAAAAAATAATTATACATACCAACAATTAGCTGCATTTGCTGAAGCTGTTTTTTTAAAGATGGGCTGTCCTGCATCAGATGCGGCATTGGCGACCAAAGTATTGTTATCTGCCGATTTAAGAGGCATAGATAGTCATGGTATTGCTAGATTGGTGGGTTATGTAAGATTATGGGAACTTGGAAGAATCAATGCCAAGCCTAATATTAAGATTGTTCATGAAACGCCTTCTACGGCTGTGATTGATGGGGATAGAGGTTTAGGTTTAATAGTTGCTCCAAGAGCCATGGAGATTGCCATGGAGAAAGCGAAGCAAGTAGGAACAGGTTGGGTGAGTGTAAAAAATAGCAATCATTTTGGCATTGCTGGTTACCATGCCATGATGGCTTTGGAACAAGAGATGATTGGTATTGCCATGACCAATGCAAGTGCATTAGTAGCGCCGACCTATGCGGCAGAAAAATTATTAGGTACCAATCCTATCGCAGTGGCCATTCCAGCTGGAGAAGCAGCGCCATTTGTAGCCGATTTTGCAACGACCACTGCAGCAAATGGTAAATTAGAAATTGCACAAAGAAACAATACTACTATTCCCTTGGGTTGGGCACAAGACGCAGCAGGCAATCCAACACAGGATGCCAATATTTTAAAAAATGGGGGCGCATTATTACCATTAGGTTCAGAGAAAGAGCAGGGCAGTCATAAAGGATATGCTTTAGGTTCGATTGTCGATATTTTCTCGGCTGTTTTAAGTGGTGCTAGTTTTGGTCCATGGGCACCTCCGTTTCCTGCTTATGTTCCTATACCCGAAAATATGCCAGGAGAAGGGCTTGGACATTTTATTGGGGCAATGCGTATTGATGCATTTAGACCCGCAGCAGATTTTAAATCCAATATGGATTTGTGGTTGAATCGATTTAGAAATGCAACGCCTGCAGCAGGACATGATCAAGTATATGTAGCAGGAGATATAGAACGAGCAATGGAAAAAGAACGCATGCAAGCTGGTATTCCTTTGGTGGATGCAGTACAAAATGATTTAAAAGCTTTAGCAGAAAAGATGAGTTTATCTTTTACAATTTAGCACCGATCGCAACAAAAAAATTTCGACCGTCAGCTGGTAATGCACCTGGTCCCGGATAGCCTCCTGCGCGTCTTGTAAAATACCTAGTATCATTCAAATTATTGATCCCAGCTTTTAAATTCATTTTTTTTGAAAATTTATAAGATGCAGTTAGGTCTGTAATTGTATATGCTGGAATGAATCCTGTATTGCCATTCATTGATGGAGTCGTGGTATTGTTCGCATCACTAAATGTGCCACCAACATGACTTAATTGAGTGGTGAATAAAAAACCTTTATAACCAATACTTAGTCCAGTCCGTAGAATGTCTTGTGGTGCATTTTCTACTTTTTTTCCTTTGGTATTGGCATCTTGATGGTTACCACTATACCTGGCATCTGTATAGGAATAGGAGCTAAACAAAATAATATCTGAATGCACACTATTTGAGAATGCCCTTATTGGATTGAATTCAATATAAGTTTCTAATCCTTTGCTGGTGCTTGCTCCCACATTGGTGACAAGTCTATAATTAGTGCCAGATGGAGTAATGGTACCAACACGATTATTGTATTGTAAATAAAATCCACTAACATCAAATTGAAGGTAATTTTTCACTTTCCCTCTGTAGCCTAGATCCAAATTATATCCCTTTGCGTCTTTTAAATCTTGATCAATCAGATCAGTAGTAGGGGGTGCTTGTAAATTTGCAAATTGAATAGGCCTGTATGCTTGAGAAAAATTCGCATAGAATTCTGTAGTATTAGTTAAATGGAATTCTGATCCAATTCCAAATAATAAAAAATTTCTGCTTCTTTGAATTTCTTGAAGATTGATTAAAGCACCAGTCGAGTTGAATCCATTGCTTCCATCTGCTGATCCTTCCAACCATTCATATCGAATACCAGGAATAATCAATAACTTTTCTGTAATTCTAAAAATATTTTCAAAAAAGAGAGCAGCATTTTTTGATCTAAAATGAATATCTCTTGGATATAGTCCTTCAATACTTACATCATAGTCAGATCCCGTTGTGCCTTTTCCGTCTGCTAATCTGTGGGTATTGCCTGTATAAAGCCTGATCCCTGATGAGATCGTATTTTTCATTTTCCCGATAAAGTAATCAGTGATGAATCTGCTTTCAAGTCCATAGTTTCTATATTGATCTATATTAACAATGCGATTGTTATATTCATTCGTAGCATTATTGATACTATCTTTTATTAAGATAGATTGTAAAAATCCAACACTATTTCGGTCGCCAATGGTTCCGAAAATTTTTGTATTCCAACGACTATGGTCATTGATTTCATATTCAATTGTGATGGCCGGTGTGGTCCATTTGATATCCATCCAATTCCTGCTCCTAAAACTTTGTTGGGCATTTTGTTTAATTTGCATATCTGTTAATCCACCTGCTTGTTGGCTTCTAGTATGTGAATGCATTAATTCAAAATTGAGCGAAAGTTGCTTATTAAAATGATAGGTAACAGATCCGAATCCTGCTTTTGAAAAAAATTGACTATTGTCCCTCCAGCCCTCACCATTTCTTTGATCAAAAAATGAATAATAGTTAACTTTTCCTTTTTTTCCACCAATGGCATTAAAGCTATTTAGTAAACCATTGCTTCCAATAGTTTGTTGTGTTTCAAATTCAAAAGGTTGATTGATTTCAGTTCCATTTTTCAAGATATAGTTGACCATGCCTCCAAACTGTGGTCCATACTGAAGTGCACCTTGTCCTCTCACAATTTCAATTCTTTGAACAGCTTGTAGTTGAGGATTGTAATAAGCTTCTGGATACCCAAATGGATCTGCAGCTATATCATATCCATTTTGTCTGACGTTAAATTCCCAACTTCTATTGGGGCTTAAACCTCTTGCAGCTATACCAATTTGAATACCACTTGGGTCACTTTCCCAAATATGAATACCTGGTACTTTTGCCAATACTTGACGCATGGTATTATTGGCAATATTACCTTGAACATTTTCAAGAACGATTAAAGCATTCTTTTTCCCTGCATAAATATTAGTACCAACTATTTCAGGTATTTGTTGGTAATCGCTTTTACTATTTCTGCCTACAATGGTTACATCCTTTAATTGATGCCAATTGGTCGTATCTTTTTGAACTTTAATTTTTGGGGTTATTTGGGCTTGCGTCATTTGCGCGAAACCCAAAAATATTAAAATGAATAGCCTATTATTTTGAACCCTTATTTTCATGCCGCAAAGCTAGGTCGACTTCTTAACCTTGATTTACAGATTCGGGAAACGAATTTATCAAATCGGGAAAAATAAAAAGGGGATAGATAATAATCTGTCCCCTTTTTTATTTAGTTGTACTAAAATTAAATAAATAGTAAAAAAATATAACTGAGTATTGTTTATTTAATTTTTAGTTTTACTAAAATTAAATAAACAATAACGCGTCTCCATAAGAGAAGAAACGGTATTTATCTTTAATAGCTTTTTTATAAGCCTCCATTGCTAATTCATATCCTGCAAAAGCGCAAGACATAATCAACAAACTAGTTTTTGGTAAATGGAAATTGGTCACTAAGCTATCTGCAATATTGAAATTATAAGGAGGGTGAATGAAGTGATTTGTCCATCCTTCTGCTGGTTTCAATAAACGTTGTGCTGTTACACTGCTTTCCATCGCGCGCATTGCTGTAGTACCAATTGAACATACACGACGACCATTTTCTTTTGCTGTATTGATAATTCTGCATGCATCTTCGTCAATCTTAAAGTACTCGGCGTCCATTTTATGTTTGCTCAAATCTTCTACTTCAATTGGTCTGAAAGTACTTAAGCCAGTGTGTAAGGTTACTTCTGCAAAACGGATACCTAAAATTTCTGAACGCTTAATTAATTCTTTACTAAAGTGCAAGCCTGCAGTTGGAGCAGCTACGGCACCTTCATGCTTTGCATACACAGTCTGATATCTTTCTTTATCATCTTCATCAGGCTTACGCTTAATATATTTAGGCAATGGGGTCTCACCTAAAAATTCTAACATTTTCTTAAATCCTTCGTCATCACCTTCCCATAAAAAACGGATGGTACGACCACGGCTTGTGGTGTTGTCAATGACTTCAGCTACTAGTTCTTCGTTTTCACCAAAATACAATTTGTTGCCTACGCGAATTTTTCTTGCGGGATCAACAATGACATCCCATAAACGGTTAGGCTTATTTAATTCTCTTAATAAGAATACTTCGATTTTTGCACCTGTTTTTTCTTTACGGCCATACATTCTGGCAGGGAATACTTTAGTGTTGTTCACTACAAATACATCCTTGTCATCATAATACTCTAATAAATCCGAGAAATGACGATTTTCCATGTGACCGTTTTTACGGTTTACCACCATCAGTCTACTGTCTTCTCTTCTTTTTGTTGGGTACTGGGCAATCAGGTTCAAAGGTAGGTCGTACCTAAATTGGGAAAGTTTCATTTGTGTCTATTTTTAAATGATAGCCACATTAAGTTTACTACAGCCTTACGGGGCAGTTCGCTTCATGTTACGGCATGAAAATTATGGACGCAAATGTACAAAATCGCCGTAAATTTGCCAATATAAGATTTGCTCTAAAATTAGGCGGTTCATTTAAAAGCTGTAATTTTGCCAAACAGCCGTTAGTTTTAGAGCTAATCGATTAAATATTAAGAAGCTATGCTGCATAAAAAATGGTGGAAACTATTGTCTTTTATCTTGCTTTTGTACACTTGTACCTATGGTTTTTTGGTGAAAGTGCCTAAGTTAGATGACCGTATGCAGGAGTCCATTCGTAATTTCTTTTTTCATGT
>JBILIU010000135.1:0-3174 GCA_044368905.1 Sediminibacterium sp.
ATCTAATTCGGGTGTATTGACTTCAATGACTTTCATACTTGCAAATTAGAAATTTTTTAAGACACTCAGCGCAAAAATACCCGCAGTCTCTGTTCTGAGCCGAGTTGGGCCAAGATCAATGGGTGTAAAATCATTTGCAATAGCTGCTTCAATTTCTAAAGGAGCAAAGTCGCCCTCGGGGCCAATTAAAAGCAATAAGTCGTCACTTGGTTCAATGGATTGGATGCTTGTTTTAGGCAATGGTTCACAGTGTGCAATGAGTTTTTGCGCAGCAGTATGCTTTGATATGAATTGCTCAAAAGGAGTTGGTTCATTTAAAACAGGTAACCAGGTTTGTTGGCTTTGAATCATGGCAGATTGAATAATCTGTTGCATTCTTTCTGTTTTAAAACGTTCGTGAATTGTTCTTTCACAAACTAAAGGGGTAATACTTGTCACACCGATCTCTGTTGCTTTTTCAAAAAGCCATTCTAAACGCACGGCATTTTTTAATAAAGAAATAGCTAGATGTAATTGTTGTTTTGGGCGGTCGGTTTGAACGGACTTTGTAATTGTAACGATTGCATTCTTTTTATGTGCAACCTGAATGCTTGCATGAAATAAACCACCTTGTCCATTGGTGATATCTATCTTTTCTCCTATGTCCATCCTCAGTACTTGCACACAATGTTTACTAGAGGTTTCACTCAGCGTAAACTGCGTCATCCCTGTTGCAATCAATGGTTCGTAAAAATAGGGCACAGACATAGATTCGGTTTAGAATGGTTGATCGTCATTTGAGTCATCATCAAATTCTCCGCCATTCATTTTACTTCCTTGAATAAAAAATCTTCCACCATCTTGCGCATCTGATCCGCCTATATTGGAAGAGAGGGGCTTATAATTATTACTTAGTCCAGGTATGCCAGTTGCGCCATCCCATTCTTCGAATTTCTGTACATCTAATCTTGCTCTTAATTTGATTAAATCCAATGAGCCATTTCTATGCTTCGCAATCCTGATATGTGTTTCACCCATCGTAGATTCACCCATCTCGTTGCTCATCACTTCATAATATTCTGGTCTGTAAATAAACATCACCATATCTGCATCTTGTTCAATCGCACCTGATTCACGTAAATCACTCAATTGCGGCATCTTGCTTTCTTTTCTGGTTTCCACAGCACGACTCAACTGTGATAAGGCAATGATCGGCACATTCAATTCTTTCGCCAAGGCTTTTAAACTTCGAGAGATATTGCTAATCTCTTGTTCTCTATTTGAATTCCTGTCACCAGTACCACTCATTAATTGAAGGTAGTCAATGATGATAATTTTAACATCGTGTTTATTCACCAACCTTCTTGCTTTTGCCCTGAACTCAAAAATATTTAAGGCAGCAGTATCGTCAATATAAATTGGCGCAGACTCTAATCGGTTGATGCCCTTGGTATGCAATTGTTGGTATTCGTAATCTTCTAATTTACCTCTTGAAATTTTTTCCATTTTTATTTCACTCTCCGCACTCAAAATACGTTGCACTAACTGAGAGGCGCTCATCTCCAAACTAAAGAATCCTACACCCTGAGGCTTTGTCGGATGCAATGCTGCATTACGTGCTAGGTTCAACGCGAATGCGGTTTTACCCACAGATGGACGGGCTGCTAAAATGATTAAATCTGTTGGCTGCCATCCAAAAGTGATTCGATCCAATGATGCGAATCCACTAGGCACACCAGATATCTCATCTTTTTTAGTTCTTAATTCATCAATACGTGTAATGGATTCTGCTAAAGCATTCCCAATGTCTACAAAGTTTTTCTTTAAGTAGTTATTGGTGATATTGAACATTTTTGTTTCGCTCTCGTCTAACAAATCAAAAACATCGGTACTGTCTTCATAAGAATTGCTAATAATTTCGCCGCTAATACGGATCAGTTCTCTTTGAATAAATTTCTGTAAAACAATTTTAGAATGCGCATCTATATTCGCTGTAGAAACTACGACATTGGTTAATTTAGAAATATAATAAGCGCCACCCACCTGGTCTAAATACTCACGCATTTTTAATTCTTCTACCACAGTTAACATGTCAATAGGCATGTTCTTTTGTTGTAAACTTTGCATCGACTGAAAAATCATTTGATGCGCTTCTACATAAAAACATTCCGGCTTCAATATTTCAGTCACCGTATCAAATGCACTTTTCTCTAAAAGAATACCTCCCAAAATCGCTTCCTCCAATTCTCTAGCTTGTGGTGGAATTTTTCCATACATCATGGCACTCACATCTACAGAACTAGTTTTTTTTCTTGTGGTTGATCTTGTATTGAGGTTAGGTAGGGCCATAATGATACTTGCTTTTCTTACTGCGAAAATCCCTTCAAAATTCGGCATCTCGAAATTTAATTATCCAATAGGCTTATTCACAGCCGGTTCTAAGGAGATTTACACATTAAAATTACAGTTATTCACGGGTTATTCATAGGTTATGCACGGGTTATTTAAACATAAAATTGTATTTTTGAATCGTACCTTAAAGTAGCATCATGACCATTAGTTATCGCTGGCTGTGTGAATATTTACCAGCTCCCATTCCCAAAGAAGAATTATCTACCATATTGACATCGATAGGTTTAGAAGTTGAATCCTTAGAAATATACGAAAACTTTAAAGGAGGACTTCAGGGTCTAGTGGTTGGGGAAGTACTTGAATTAGTACAACACCCAAATGCAGACAAATTAAAACTCACTAAAGTAAATGTGGGTGGAGATCGTCCATTGCATATTGTTTGTGGCGCATCCAATGTAGCTGTAGGACAAAAAGTGGTGGTGGCACAAATAGGTACCACCATCTATCCAAAAACAGGGGCACCCATCACGATGAAATTGGCTAAGATTAGAGGTGAAGAAAGTGAAGGGATGATTTGTGCAGAAGATGAAATTGGTTTAAGTGAAGACCATGCAGGCATCATGGTATTAGATCCAGCCATGAAAGTAGGAACACCTGTGGCGGAATTATATGATTATTATCAAGATTGGATTTATGAAATAGGTTTGACACCAAACAGGATGGATGCGATGAGTCATTATGGCGTCGCAAAGGATGTTTGTGCATATTTAACCTACCATGCAACAAAGGCGCAACCAATTAGTCCTTTCAAACAAGTACCAAGCATCGATGCATCCATTGTGC
>JBILIU010000157.1:0-3158 GCA_044368905.1 Sediminibacterium sp.
CAGGAATCTCTCTATCACTCATTTTTTCATAGACTTCTAAATTTTGTGTATGTGCAGATAAACACGCAAAAACACCAGACACTCTATTTTGCCTAAAAATTTTTAAGTTATTCAGTTCGTTTTCGGTTTTGTTGCTTGACTGCAAGATCATTAACGCATAACCGTTTTTTCTACTTTCTTCTTCTATCGCAGCAATAAAACTATCATAAAACAAATTCGCAATAGCAGGAACAATCACCCCAAATATTTTACTACTCTGTGTTCTTAATTGAATGGCATAAGCATTTGGCTCATAGTCAAGGCTATTTGCAAGTGCGTGTACCTTCTCTTTTGTGGCTGTTGAGATATCTGGATGGTCTTTCAATGCCCTAGACACTGTGGAAATGCTGAGCTGCAATTGTTGGGCCAATAATTTGAGGGTCGTGTTCATCATAACATGAAAGCTTTACAAAGTTCAAATTAAGGAAAATTAACACAAAATTTACCGCAAACGTTTGCAAAAATGAACTATTTTTTTAATATAGAACCATTTCTAAAAGGATGGAATAGGGTGCTTGATGGCCAAAAAATCAAGCTATTGTTGATTCTTATGCGATTTAAAGGGGTTAAATTGAGATGAAAAACAAACATTTGTCATCCATCCTCCCAAAAAGTTAAAAATTATTTAACAAAAAAGGTGTTTCATATCAAAAATGTGTATTTTGTAACCGCTTATTAAACCAATAAACTGCCAATTATGAATTTTTCAAAAATTGTTAAGTCCTCTATTTTAGGACTGTTTCTTGGCTTGCTTGCAATCAATGCACAAGCACAGAACAAAACAGTTACAGGTAAGGTGTTAGATGCAAAAGATGGTTCTCCAATCGCATCAGCATCTGTTGTTGCTAAAGGAACTTCAACAGGCGCGAAAACAGCGGCTGATGGAACTTTTGCTATCACAGTACCTTCTTCTGTAACAAAATTAGTTGTTTCAACTGTAGGTTATTCTTCTAGAGAAGTAGCTGCAGAAGGAAACGTAACGGTATCATTAAATCAAACAAGCGAGCAATTGAATGAAGTTGTTGTTGTAGGTTATGGTACTCGTAAAATTAAAGATGCGACTGGTGCGGTTGTTTCTTTGGGTGAAAAATCCTTCAACAAAGGGATTATTTCTTCTCCAGAGCAATTGTTACAAGGTCGTGTTGCTGGTGTGAATGTTACAACAAATTCTGGTGAGCCAGGAGGTGCTGTAAACGTAACTATCAGAGGTACTTCTTCTGTAAGAAGTAACAACAACCCATTGTATGTGGTTGATGGTGTGCCTTTATATGGTGGCGGTACAGTAGGAAGTTCTATCACAGTTGATGGTGGAACGACTGCAAGAAACCCATTATCATTCTTAAACCCGAACGATATTGAGAACATCTCTATCTTAAAGGATGCGTCTTCTGCAGCTATTTATGGTGCTAGAGGTGCGAATGGTGTTGTGTTAATCACAACTAAGTCTGGTAAAGGTAAGCCTAGCTTAACTTTCAATGCAACTACATCAGTTTCTACAACTGCTAATCGTTATGATTTAGCTAGTCCACAAGAATTTATGTATGGTATCAAAAAAACATTAGATGATGCAGGATTTGACGCTTCTGGTGTTGGTTCAAATGATAAAGGATATAACACAGACTGGCAGGATCAAGTATTCCAAACTGCTATTTCTAATAGTTACAACTTAGCATGGGGCTTCTCAAATTCAAAGTCTTCTTTGAAATTGAATGGTTCTTATGATAACCAAGAAGGTATTGTTAAAACACAAGGATTAAAGCGTTATACTTTTGGTTTGAAATATTCAAATCAATTGACTTCTCGTTTAAAATTAGATGTAACTGCTAATCAGTCTATCGTTAACAACAGCTATGCTCAAGTAACGAATAACGCTGGTTACCAAGGTTCATTGATTGGATCAATGATTGGTGCTAACCCAACTTTCCCAATTTACAATGCTAGTGGTGCATGGTTCGATAACCAAGATGGTAACAGAAACCCTGTTGCTATTTTAGAAGGTTATGATGACAATGACACTTACAATAAATTATTAGCGAATGTGTCTGTATCTTACAAGATCTCAGACAACTTAACTTATAAGGCGATCTTCGGTATGGAGAATGGTGCTTCTGAGCGTTTAACTTATGTTGATCCTCGTTTACCAGGTGCTTATATCCAAGGTACAATCAACGTTCGTGGTAAGAACTATATTGGTTCTGACTTTTCTGGTAAAGGAAGAGCAGCTCAACAATTCTTAGATCAAACTTCTAGCTTGATCGAGCACACGTTGAACTATGATAAGACTTTCAAGAATGGCAACAACTTACAAGCTTTAGCTGCCTTCTCTTATCAAAAAACAACTGACTACTACAGAGCTTCACAAAGATGGGGTAATGCTGGTGCAACTAAGATGTTAACTAATTTCAAAGATTACACTGGTGGTGTAACTGATGTATATGGTGATAGTACGCAAGTTGAATTACAGTCTTATTTCTCTCGTGTAAACTACACAATGAAAGACAAGTATATCTTATCTGCATTGGTGAGAATTGACGGATCTTCTAAATTTAGCTCTGGTAGCAAATACGGTACTTTCCCAGCATTTGGTTTCAAATGGAGAATGTTAGAAGAAAAATTTGCTCAAAATACTTTGGGTAAAATCTTCTCTAACTTTGACATGAGATTAAACTATGGTATCACAGGTAACCAAGAGTTCCCTGCTTATGCTTCTTTATCTTTACAACAAGCAAACTTTACAGGTGGTAAAAGTGTAATTACTAACTCTAATCCAAATTTACGTTGGGAGCAAACAACAACACAAGGTGTTGGTATTGACTTCTCTATGTTCAATGGTAGATTGAATGGTACAGTTGATTATTTCAACAAGACTACACAAGATTTATTGACTTTGATCAGCTATCCTCAACCAGCAGCTTCTGCTGATCGTTGGGTAAACTTAGATGGTGATGTAGTTAATAAAGGTTGGGAATTTGGTTTAGACTACCAATTAGTCCGTCCAGCTTACAGAGGTGCATTTGGATGGGATGTTAATTATAACATGTCTTTCTTAAACAACAATGTAACAGGATTCGGATCTACAGTGCTTAACACTGGTGAGGTATCTGGACAAGGTTTATCTG
>JBILIU010000136.1:0-3138 GCA_044368905.1 Sediminibacterium sp.
TCTATACACCGAAGCAGCAAAAACTATATTTCTCAGTATTGGTTGCCAATCATATGAGTCCATCAAGCACACAAGTTAGAAGGGCAGTTGAAACTTATTTAACGCGAGTAACTAAAGGTATGTAATTGTATTTACTTGCTAAACAATCGATCTAGATAATCTTCATTGAATTCAATAAAGGTAGGTGCGCCAGATGCAGTGGTATTCGGGATATCACATTCGCTAAGTGATTCAATCAAGCTATGCATTTCCTTTTGTCCTAAATTTTGCCCTGCTTTGATCGCCATCTGTCTTGCCATACATCGAATTAATTTTTCTCTCTTACTGAATTTTAAATCAGCGCTAAAATGTTTGAACTGTTCTAATAAAAGTTCGATGGCATTTTTTTCATTACCTGCAAGCACGTCTGCTGGGATACCCTGAATGATAAAACTATTTTGACCAAAGGCTTCTATTTCGTACCCAATATTGGCTAAGTCTTCCACCATCTCTTCGAGCAATACAGCGTCACTCGCACTTAGTTCCAATACCACTGGGAATAAGCTTTTTTGTGTAGCATGCGGTTGAGCGCTTGCCTTTTGGTACTTTTCGTATAAAACCCTTTCGTGTGCTAATTGTTGATGAATAATAATCAAACCACTTTTTGTAGGTGCGATGATATAGGTTTGATGAAGCTGCATCAAAAAAGCATCTTCTGGAACAGACAAAGATTCGTCTTCCTTGTATAAACCCATGGAAGATGGTTTCACAATGAATTCCTGATTTGCACTAGGTAAGTCAGTAAAAAAACCTTTCCAATCCTGCTGACCTGCTTGTCCTGTTTTTGGGATTAAATGCGCTTGATTTTTTTGTGTAAACCCTTCATACAAAGACTTTCTTGAAGTTTCCTGAACTTGACTTTCCGAAAAAGGTTTTTGAATCGCATCCAATTGTTGAATATCGGCGTCTAAAGAAAAATCTAAAGAAGGGGCAATGCTAAATTGCGCTAATGCGTGTTTGACAGCTGCTTGAACAAATGCATAGATAATTTTATCGTCTTCAAATTTAATTTCTTGTTTGGTTGGATGCACATTGATATCTACTTTGGAAGGATCTACATCAATATATAAAATATAACTAGGGAAACTATCTTTTGCAATGAGACCTTCAAAGGCATTGGCGATTGCATGATGTAAATAGGCGCTCTTGATAAATCTTCTGTTCACAAAAAAGTATTGATCGCTTCTTGTTTTTTTTGCAGTCTCAGGTTTGCCAACAAATCCAGAGATGGTTAAGTAGTCTGTATGTTCTCCTACGGTTACCAATTTACTTTGATAGTTATTGCCTAATACTTGAATCGCTCTTTGCTTAAAGCTACCTGCATCCCAATGGTAGACTTCTTGACCATTGTTATGTAAATTAAAATAGATCTCAGGGAAAGCCAATGCCACCCTGGTAAATTCTTCTAGTATATGTTTAAGTTCAGCAGAATTACTTTTTAAAAAATTTCTTCTGGCAGGCACATTGAAAAATAAATTTTTCATACTGATGCTTGTGCCGACAGGTGTAGCAACTGGTGCAGACGAAATCACTTTGCTATTTTCAATAGATACCTCTGTGCCAACCTCGTCTTCTGGTCTTTTTGTTTTTAATTGGACTTGCGCTACCGCGGCGATGGATGCCAATGCCTCCCCTCTGAATCCCATTGTACGAATTTCAAATAAGTCTTCAATTACACTTATTTTACTAGTCGCATGTCTAGCAAATGCATTTTGTGCATCCTTTTCAGACATGCCCTTGCCATTGTCAATCACCTGAATCAAGGATTTCCCTGCTTCGTTGATAATCAATCGAATTTCTGTAGCCTCAGCATCTACTGCATTTTCCAATAATTCTTTGACAGCACTGGCGGGTCTTTGTATGACTTCGCCTGCCGCAATTTGATTGGCTATATGATCTGGCAGTAAATGAATTGTTTCGGACACTTAATTAACTATTTTAAAGTGTGTAAAAGTAGTAAATTTGCGTCTTAATAACGAACCTTATGCAGAGAACAGCGGACATCCAAAAATTAAGCCATAATTACCTTCCAACCGACTTCGTGCTATCGGATTGGGCTTGTTTGGAGCCTTTTTTCAAAGAATTAAATGATCGATCAATCCCTTCTGTAGAAGCATTAGAGGCATGGTTGACAGATTTGAGTGAATTGGAAGCATGTATTAGTGAAGATGCTTGTTGGAGACAAATCAAAATGACCTGCGATACTACTGATAAAAGCTTAGAAGATGCGTTTACTTTTTTCTGTATGGAAATCCAACCCAAGATGCAACCATATGCAGACGCATTGAATAAGAAATTGATTCAATCTCCTTTTACTGCAGGGTTAGATCAAGCGAAATACCATACTTATTTAAGATCAGTGAAAAAAAGTATTGAATTATTTAGGACCGAAAACATTCCTATTCAAGCTGAGTTAAGTGTTTTACAACAACAATATGGCGTCATAGCAGGCAAGATGACCATCGAAGTGGGTGGTAAAGAATATACTTTACAACAAGCCGCACAATTTTTAGAAAACGAAGACCGTGCATTTAGAGAGGAAGTCTATAGAAAAATTCAGACAAGAAGACTACAAGATCAGGAAGCGATGCACGACTTGTTTACAACCTTAATACAAAAAAGACACCAGGTGGCTTTGAATGCTGGTTTTAAAAATTACCGTGATTATAAGTTTGCAGAATTAGGTCGTTTTGATTACACCAAAGAAGATTGTTTTCAATTTCATGAGGCAGTTAAGTTACACGTGATGCCTTTGATCGAAAAAATTTATACACGCAAAAAAGAAAAACTAGGTGTAGATGCTTTGAAGCCTTGGGATTTAGAAGCGGAACCTGCTGGCACCAAGCCTTTGCGTCCATTTACAGACGGGAAAGATTTATATGAAAAATCCGTTGCTTGCTTTGAACAGGTGAACCCTTTTTTTGCTGACTGTTTAAGAAAAATGAATGAGCTAAAACATTTTGATCTTGAAAGTAGAAAAGGCAAAGCACCAGGAGGATACAATTGTCCTTTAGCAGAATCAGGTGCGCCATTTATTTTCATGAATGCTGCTGGACAGATGAGCGATGTGACAACGATGGTGCATGAAGGTGGACATGC
>JBILIU010000137.1:0-3122 GCA_044368905.1 Sediminibacterium sp.
GGATTGTATCTATTTGCACTTTTAATTGTGCATTGGGCATGCCTACTTGATGCAATAAATGGTTCACTTGTTTTGCAAAAGGGGCAGCTTGTTTTTTTCGTTGATCACTTAGGTCTGCAGCCAATACGGATAAATCTTTTTCGGCAGCAGCTACTTTCTTGGTATAGGTCTCAATAGCTTCGTCAATATGCAAAACAGCTTCAAGGTCTTTTGATAAAACTTCTTGTAGCTCTAATAAGGCAGCAGTAGATTGCACCTTATGCTTTTTTTGTAAATGATAACCCTGAGATAATCTTTCTTGCATGGTGCTGATTTTTGAGGCGTCAAAATCCATTTTATCCTGCCATGTTTGAAGTTCACTCGTGATATCAGCTAATTCTATTTGTGCTGCTTTTAATCTTGCTAATAAGGGATCAAAATCGTTCTGAAATTTTGCAATGCTTTCTAAATTATTTGCAATTTGTTTGATCTGTTGTACAATAGGTTGATCTGATTCATCTAAAGTAAAAATACTTTGGGTTAACTGTGCTTTGATATCAGCAGCATTTTCCATGAATTTTAAATCAATCTCTAATTGCTCTAATTCGTTTTCATGTAAACCAATTGCAGTTAGCTCCTCTAATAAATGTGATTTGTAAGCAACCGTTTGGTCAAAATTTGCTTTTTGCTCAATCAGTTCACTTAAATGTTTGGTGGCTGCTTTCCAGTCATGAAAAGTACTTTGGTATTTTTCGAGTGTCTTGTGCACATTGGCCAATGCATCCAATACAGTCCTTTGAAATTCCATATCCCCCAAACTAAGGGTATCAAATTGTTGATGCAGGTCCACCAACTGAGAAGTAAGTTGTCTTAATTCATTTAAATTAATAGGCGTATCGTTGATGAAAGCCCTAGACTTTCCTTGTGCATTGATCTCTCTACGAATTATTAATTCGTCGGCAAGGTCCAAATCATTCGCTTCAAAAAATGCAGCGTATTGTTGTTTATTCGCAAGTGTAAAAGTCCCTTCAATCACACATTTTTTTGCTGGGTTACGACAAACAGTGCTGTCTGCTCGGTCACCTAAAATTAATCCAAGTGCACCCATGATGATACTCTTACCCGCACCCGTCTCTCCAGTAATCACAGAGAGTTGGTTGGATAAATGAATCTGTAATTCGTCGATTAAAATATAGTTCTGTATGTCTAATTGAGTCAGCATGATGTACTGCAATATACACCCAATTTTATTTCCTCAAACAACGCTGAATACCTGTTTTTGCTTTTTGATCTAAGGAATTTTTAAAAGCGTGGTTTTTCATTTCTAAGCAGGTGTTAAAAAAGGTAATGGCTAAACTAGGATTGCCTCTTTGTTCATAAATCAAACCAATTTGAAGGGCGGCCCTTGCAGCAAAATATTCTGGCTGATTGGTTCCTTTTTCAATTGCAGAGGTATAAAAAGGAATGGCTTGATCGGGTTGACCAGCTAAATCATAGATACGACCAAGGCGGTACGCAAATTCTGTTTTGTCCGCAGCTTTATCAAAATCATTACTTGTTTTCCCTGCCAAAATCGCCAGTGCTTGTTGTTGGTAACCGCCATCACTAAGTAGTCTGGCCCTTAATAAAATAGGATGAGGCCATGTGCCTTTTTTGGCGTTTTGTAAAGCTTGTTTATCGGCGTCGGTCATGTCATTCCCTTTGGAAAGCACATTGCTTCGGTAGGTATTGGCCTTGGCTTGGTCCCCTTGTATATAGGCGATCCAGCTTAGTTTTTCAAAAGCATCTTTTACATAAAACTGCCCCTGGAATTGACCAATGAAATTTTGCAATGCAGTTTTAGCAGCATCTAATTTCAGATCATTCAAATAAGCATAACCCATTTCTAATTGCCAAAAGGGTAGGGTTAAGTATTGATTCGATGGGTTGATACCGGATGCGATTTGTAAAGCCTTTTGTGATTGTTGATTATTCAAATAAAGATTGGTCGCCATATAGGCATGCAAGTGGTTACCAGCCAGATCGAAGTCTGTTTTTTCAATGAATTCAAAAGTCTTTTTTTTGTTGCCCTCAAAGTTCATGACAAGATAAGGATAGACAAAAATGGCTTCGTTGCGACATTGATTGGAATAGGCGTCTTTGCTATTGATATATTTTAAAACAAGTGCATTGCCTTCTGAAATTTTTCCGGTCATGCCTAAAATATTGGCCATCCATTGATAGCCTTTAGGAATGGTTCCTATGACAGAAGTCATTAATCCAAGATATACATCATTCGGTGTGAAATTGGGAAAGGCTTTTTTATTTGCTTTAAAAAGTAAAAACGCTTTTCTAAAATCCAGTGCCGCTTCAAAATTTTTATTAAATCTTATGGCGATCAGTGATTTATGAAGATGCGCTAATGCAAGACTGTATAGGTGGTAAGGAGATTGTTTTGGACCGGCTTCTAATAATTGGATCCTTTGTTCAAATGCAGGATACATTCGGCTATATTCTTGCTTGTTTTCATTTAAAAATAGTTGGTAAAAATCGGCATAGCTTTCAAGTAATGGGTAGATTAAATTAGCAGCATTCCCTTTTTTATCTTGGCTCATCAAAGCCCTTGCTTCTGGGATACGTAAGCTGGTAATGGACTCGTAGATCTTTTGTGTACGAGGCGTCCAATTG
This sequence comes from Sediminibacterium sp., assembly GCA_044368905.1. Taxonomy (GTDB): domain Bacteria; phylum Bacteroidota; class Bacteroidia; order Chitinophagales; family Chitinophagaceae; genus Sediminibacterium. The sequence continues at coordinate 2,647 of JBILIU010000137.1, forward strand.
TATTGGTATTGACCAATGACTTGAGTTGTCATCAATAGCACCAAAGCAAGTAGGAAGCATTTTCTCATGGTGTAAAATTAAGAAAGGGTAGCCTATTGGCTACCCTTTCTGGGAATATTTTAAAACAAAATTGTATTAAGCTTCTTTACCAGCTAATTCACCTTCTACTAAGATTCTTCCACAGTTCTCACAAACAATGATCTTCTTGTGTAAACGGATCTCACTTTGACGTTGAGGAGGGATAGAGTTAAAACATCCACCACAAGCATCACGCTCAACAGTTACCACAGCTAAACCATTACGGTAAGAGTTTCTAATACGGTCGTAACTGTACAATAAACGCTCATCGATATGTGCTCTAGCTTCTTCGCTCTTTTTTCTTAAGTCTTTCTCTTCGATTTCTGTATCTGCGATGATTTTTTCTAATTCACCTTTCTTATGTGTTAACACACCGTCTTTAACAGCAATCGTCTTTT
>JBILIU010000138.1:0-3073 GCA_044368905.1 Sediminibacterium sp.
AGTGCGTATTGGCGGAGGTGTCAATCATCGATTTGGTTTGTATGATATGATTTTAATTAAAGACAATCATATTAAAGCAGCTGGTGGGGTCAGTTTAGCATTGGAGGCGACTCAGCAATATTGTGCCACTGAAAAAGTACATCTACCTGTGGTTGTTGAAGTAAAAAATCAAGCAGAACTTAAAGAAGCTTTAGCATTTGATTTTGTATCAAGAATTTTATTGGACAATATGACACCAGCTACTGTGGCAGAAATGATTACAATTAATCAAAAAAGAAAACCTCTGGAAGTGTCTGGAGGTATCCATCAAGATAATATTGTAGCCTATGCTGCAACGGGTGTAGATTTTATTTCGATTGGTGATTTAACCCATCATATTGAATCTGTAGATATCTCATTAAAAATTATTTAATTTCATTGAATATGACTTTAGAAGAAGAAGTAGTTAAAGTTGGATTTTTAGATAGGCCATCACCAGAAGGAGTGGATTTAGTAAAAGCCATTCAGCTTTTAAAGACGCAAAAAAATGCGGTTATATTAGCACATTATTATGTAGCAGATGAAATTCAAGCAATTGCTGATTTTGTTGGGGATAGTTATGCATTAGCACAATATTCACAAAAAGCCAATGCATCAATGATTGTTTTTTGTGGTGTACACTTTATGGCTGAGACTGCTAAAATTTTAAATCCAAATGCCAAAGTGATTTTACCAGACTTGCATGCTGGTTGTTCTTTAGCAGATGCTGCACCAGAGGCTGAGTTTAGGGCATTCAAGGCCTTGCATCCTAATGCGGTTGTCGTAAGTTATATCAATTGTACCGCGGCGGTCAAATCGATGAGTGATTATATTTGTACTTCTTCCAATGCGGTAGATGTGGTAAAAGCAATCCCACTTGATAAAGAAATTATTTTTGCTCCTGATGCTAACTTAGGAAGGTATGTAGAAAAAGTAACTGGTAGAAAAATGCATATCTGGGAAGGTGCATGTATGGTGCATGTAAATATATCGGATGAAAAACTTGCGCAATTGATGGCATTGCGACCAGAAGCCATGTTGATTGCGCATCCTGAATGTCCAAGTTCTATTTTGGATAAAGCTGAATTTATAGGTTCTACAAAAGCATTGATAGACTATGTAAGCAAATCCAATCATCCAAGTTTTATTGTCGCAACTGAAGCGGGTATTTTATTTAAAATGAGAGAAGCGGCACCTGGTAAATTAATTATACCTGCGCCATCCTTTGAAAATAATACTTGTGCTTGTGCTGAATGTCCGTATATGAAAATGAATACTTTGGAGAAATTGCACAATGCATTACATTTTGAATTACCAACTGTAACAATTGACCCTCATGTTCAGGACGGTGCCTTGAGAGCACTTCAAAATATGTTATCTATCTAATGCAGATGCAATCTAATGCTACCGCTTACGATGTTGTGATTATAGGCACTGGTGTTGCGGGTCTTGCCACTGCCATTTATTTAGCAGAAGCTGCCGCTACAAACAATCAATCAATTTCAATTTTACTAGCATCCAAAGCAGGTGCATCAGATACCAATACAAGTTGGGCTCAAGGTGGTATTGCAGCTGTTGCATCTAATGAAGATAGTTTTGAAGCGCATATTGTAGACACATTAGATGCCGGTGCTGATCAAAATGATTTACAAATCGTTCGTAAGGTGATTGAAGCTGCGCCCGAAGCAATGCAAGATTTAATACGTTGGGGGATTGACCTAGATAAAAAGGAGGATGGGACTTATGACTTAGTCAAAGAAGGGGGACATCAATTTTCAAGAATTTGGCACAAGGCAGATATGACAGGGAATACTTTACAAGCAACTTTAATGCATAGGGTAAATCAGTTTCCATGCATTTTTTGTAAAGAAAATCTGGCCATCGTTCAAATTGAAAAAGACCACCATGGCGTTTTTCATATCCAAGCAATTCATAACAATGAAGGAAATCCCTCATATACCAATTTAACAGCTGAAAATTCATTTCAAATGCATTGTAAGCAATTGGTATTGGCCACAGGAGGACTTGGTATGGTCTATGCTAAAACAACCAACCAATCTATTGCAACAGGAGACGGTATATTTTTTGCAAACCAACTTGGTGCATGCATGAAAGACCTTTCATTCATTCAGTTTCATCCAACTGGCTTGTATGAATCCAATCAAAGCAGCACTTATTTAATTACTGAAGCACTTAGGGGAGCGGGCGCAATATTAAGAAATGAAGAAGGTATTGATTTTATGCCTCATTATGATGCTAGGGCATCTTTAGCTCCAAGAGATATTGTTTCAAGGGCCATTATCAGTGAGCTTAAAAAAAGTACGATACAACATGTTTATCTGGACGCGACTGGTCTAAGTGCATCCGCAATACAACAACATTTTCCAAATATTCAATTGGCTTGTGCTCAAAAATTAGGCATTGATATGCAACAAGAATGGATCCCAGTCATACCTGTTGAGCATTATGCATGCGGTGGTATTCAAGTGGATGCATTTGGCAAAGCCCTTGGTGTTGATGCGCTCTATGCGATTGGTGAAGTAGCTTCTACTGGCTTACATGGCGCCAATAGATTGGCATCGAATTCATTGATAGAGGGTATAGTATTTGCAAAATGGGGCGCAGCAAAAATGATTGAAGTTTTGAAGGAAGAGAATGAATTACAAAATTGTAGTTTTAATTTCAAGCCATTAGCAATTAAAAAAATTGATCGTGCATTCGTGCAACATACTGTATCAAATTTTGCTGGAATTGAAAAAACCACTGCTGGATTACATGCTGGTTTAAATGAATTAAAGAAGGTATACGATGAAGCTAGCAAATTAACAAATTGGACATTGGAAGATTGGGAAAACAATGTGCTATTTCAAGTTGGAATGATGTTATTTAAAGATGCACTGGCGCAAACCGAAAATAAAGGTGTTTATTTTAATGTAGATTTAGAAAAAATATAATCTAGTCTATTAAACCTAAGAAAATCTAATCTAACCTATCTAAAGTGGTAGTGTAATAAAACGTCTTCATCAATCAACTTCGTTTCAATTAAAGACAATTG
>JBILIU010000003.1:0-38794 GCA_044368905.1 Sediminibacterium sp.
ATAAAGTCAATATGGTTGTATTGCTTTACTTTTTGATCGAGTAATTGTTTGATTGCAGGGTTCATTATCCAATGGCCTGTGCTAAATCTGCAATGATATCTTCGGCATCTTCAATCCCTACACTTAAACGAATTAAGCCATCTGCTAATCCATTGGCAATTCTTTGTTCACGAGGGATAGATGCATGGGTCATACTTGCAGGGTGGTTGATCAAAGATTCTACACCACCTAAACTTTCAGCCAATGAAAATATTTTGGTGCTTGACAATACTTTTGTTGCTGCTGCAACGCTATCGTCTTTTAATACGAAGCTCATCATGCCACCAAATCCACGCATTTGCTTTTTAGCAATGTCATGGTTATGATGGTCTGTAAAGCCACACCAGTATACTTTTGCCACTTTTGGGTGCTGACGTAAATAGGCGGCTACTTGTTCGCCATTCTCACAATGTCTTTGCATTCTTACATGCAAAGTTTTAATCCCTCTTAATACTAAAAAGCAATCCTGTGGTCCTGGCACTGCGCCTGTACTTTTTTGAATAAAATACAATTGATCTCTTAGTGTTTGATCATTCAGCATCAAACAACCTTGTATCACATCACTATGGCCTCCTAAATATTTAGTTGCAGAGTGCATCACAATGGTGGCGCCTTGATCCAATGGGTTTTGTAAATAAGGAGAGGCGAATGTATTGTCTACACAAACAATGCAGTTGTGTTTTTTACCTATTGCTGATACCGCTTCGATATCTGTAATATTCATCAAAGGATTGGTAGGTGTTTCGAGCCAAATTAATTTTGTCTTTTCTGTCATCACTGCCGAGACATTCGCTACATCTGAAGTATCTACATAAATAAATTTGATACCCATTTTCTCATGCACTTTTGAAAACAACCTGAAGGAGCCGCCATACATATCATGTGCTGCAACCACTTCATCTCCCGGCACTAATAAACGCATCACCGCATCTGTTGCTGCTACGCCACTTGCAAAAGCCAATCCAAATTTTGCATTTTCAATCACAGCAAAAGCTTCTTCTAAAGCGAACCTTGTTGGGTTCTGACTTCTTGCATATTCATAGCCCTGATGCACGCCAGGAGCGGATTGCACGTAGGTAGATGTTTGGTAAATAGGTGTCATAATAGCACCCGTGCTAGGATCGGGATGCGCACCCGCATGAATGTATTTGGTTCCTAAATTATTTTTATTACTCATTTTAATAGGTGTTAATTTATTTTTTAATTTGTATTTTTTATTTGATTGCCGTTTTTAAACATACGGTAAGAAAATACTGCTGGCACAATGACCATCACTGCGGTTGCTAACATAAAGCATATGAAACCAAATTTCATGGATAAGGATACAGTAGAAATAACTTGAAACCATCCACCAAATATCCATACTGTTCCAGCTACTTTATGTGTCTCATTCCAGTTGTCTACATTTTCTAATGTCCAAGGCAATTTAAATCCTACAAAATAATTTTGCTTAAACTTTGGCATATACCATCCAAGACCTGCAAAAGACAATCCAACCAATGGCAATATTAATTTACCAACATTGATCTCATCCGCATGGGTTGAACTATAGATAATGATGGTACTTAAAACACTTAAAAAAGCTACCGTCAACACTGCAAAATCCTTATAAAGTCTATCGTTGGCTTCATCGTATTTTTTAGGATCAAATGATTTTAGATTTGACATTAATACATAAACAAAAATACTCACAGCCCCCATAATACCGGGACCAATAAAAATACTAGATGGTCCACCCCAGGCGTCTGCCTTCCCCTCAATATTAAAATGGGTGGGAATTTTACTTGGTAATTGAGGAAAAATGATGGCACCATAAATAAACGGGGCGATAATCAGCAGGGCCACTAGCCAAGGTCCGTATTTTTTAGTATTCATGGCGTTCAATTTGAACCTCAAGGTACAAAATTTTGCCTTAGGAACCTTTTACATGAATTGGGCAAATCTGCTTAAATAAATTACTTTTGCATCAAATCAATTGACATGAGTAAAGGACCAATTTCACAGTTTATAGAGCATAATTATCGACATTTTAATGCTGCTGCCTTATTAGATGCTGCTAAAGGATATGAAACGCATTTATTAGAAGGCGGGAAGATGTTAGTGAGTTTAGCAGGTGCCATGAGTACTGCAGAGTTAGGCATCAGTTTAGCGGAGATGATCCGTCAAGACAAGATTGCGATTATCAGCTGTACAGGTGCCAATTTAGAAGAAGACGTGATGAACCTAGTAGCACATAGTCACTATAAACGAGTGCCGAACTATAGAGATTTAACACCACAGGATGAGTGGGACTTATTAGAAAACCATTACAACCGTGTGACGGATACTTGTATTCCAGAAGAGGAAGCTTTTAGAAGATTGCAAAAGCATATCGTTAAGTTCTGGAAGGCAGCAGAAGCAAAAGGGGAGCGTTATTTTCCGCATGAGTTTATGTATCAAGTTATTTTAAGCGGTGAGTTAGAGCAGTATTATGAAATTGATCCTAAGGATAGCTGGGTGGTCGCTGCGGCAAAAAAGAATATTCCAATTGTGGTACCAGGATGGGAGGATAGCACTACAGGAAACATCTTTGCTAGCTATGTGATCAAAAATGAATTAAAAGCAGCGACTGTTAAAAACGGTATCGAATACATGGTAGAATTAACAGAATGGTATAGAGCCAATAGTGGGGGTAAAGGCGTAGGATTTTTCCAAGTGGGTGGAGGTATCGCTGGTGATTTTCCTATTTGCGTGGTGCCAATGATGTACCAAGATCTTGAATGGCATGATGTGCCTTTCTGGAGTTACTTCTGTCAAATTAGTGATAGTACCACTTCTTACGGATCATACTCTGGTGCGGTTCCAAACGAAAAAATTACCTGGGGTAAATTAGATATTCATACACCTAAGTTTATTGTAGAGAGTGATGCTACTATTGTAGTGCCATTGATCTTCTCTTACATTCTTGGTCAGTAATCCACTTTATTAGAATTTGAAAGAAATAATACATTAGCAATAAAAATGCCCCTTCAATTTGAAGGGGCATTTTCTATGAAGTTAGATTCGACTATCTAGTAGGAGGCATATTCAAAGGCATATCGCGCTTTAACATATCTTCTCTAGTTGCCATTTCCCAAGCTGTTTCAAAAATCATTCTTGTTCTTTTCTCCATCAAATCAAAATTGATTTTCTCCACTCTGTCTGTTGGTTTATGGTAGTCTGCGTGTGTACCGTTGAAGTAAAAAATAACAGGTACGCCTTTTGCAGCAAAATTGTAATGGTCACTTCTGTAATAAAAACGATTTGGATCTTTTGGATCGTTGAATCTTCTATCCAATTCCATATTGTAGTTTTTATTCACTTTGTCTGTGATAGGTTGTAAATCACTACTTAACTTATCTTCTCCAATCACATATACATAGTTCATTGAATCGCCTTTGTATGTTGGATCGATACGGCCAATCATGTCAATGTTTAAATCGGCAGTGGTTTTTTCCATTGGGAAAATAGGATGATCTCCATAATATTTAGAACCTAACAATCCTTTTTCTTCACCCGATACATTCATGAATACAATATTTCTTTTTGGACTAAATCCTTTTTTTCTTGCTTTTGCAAATGCTTCTGCAATCGCTAAAACCCCTGTGGTACCTGATCCATCATCATCTGCGCCATAATAAATTACGCCATTCTTAATACCTTCGTGGTCATAGTGGCTAGTAATGAATAAGTATTCATCTGTTTTTTCTCTGCTTGGCATGTAGGCAATCACATTGGCACTTGCTACAGTAGCACTTGTTTTGTCTGCCAACCATTCAATCGCTGCAGTGTATTTACCAACTGGTAATGTTTCCCATTCTTGATCACTGAATTCTTTTGTTCCGCCCAATAAAGCAGCACCAACAGTTTTAGAAACAGTCATGCTCAAAAAAGTATTGGTATTCGCTGCAAAAGCCATTCTGCCACTTAAGTTACTTGGCATAGATGGATTTGTTTTTGCAATATTGATGATACCAATGGCACCTAATTTTTGTGCAGCCATTGTTTTACTCATGGCTCTTTCTTTACCTTCTGAACTGATTAATAATTTACCTCTAACATCTAAAGTAGACTTGTCATTGAATTCAGCGCCTACATAAAAAACTTCTGCGCTTGTAAATAATTTTTGTGGTGCAGCAGCTGCGCTGATCCAAAAGTCTTTATCTAAAGTATAGCTAGTGCCGTTTACTTTTAAACTTGAAGTAGTGACTTTATCTTGAAACAAACTGAATGGCATTCTGTAAGACCCAGCATTACCAGGTGTTAGATCCATCTGCTTGTATTGGCTTACTAAATAGCTAGCCGCTTTTCTTTCTCCTTCAGTTCCAGTTTCTCTACCTTGCATTTCCTCGCCAGCAATGATGCTAAGGTGTTTTTTTAAGCCCGCTGCTGTGATGGTTTTAGCTGCAGTGTTGGCATCGATGGTTTGTGCGTTCACAAATCCGATACTCAAACTTAGCAGTACAATAAAAATTTTACGCATGTTGATTAATTTTAAAATGAGCATAGTTGATTATAAATGTAATGATTTTTTGAGGATCTTGTAGGTTTAGCAACTGATCTTATCCACTCTTCCTTGATGCCTTCCCCCTTCAAATGCCGTTGTCATAAATACATTGATCATTTCAATGGCAGATTCGATACTCACAAATCTTGCAGGCACACAGATCATGTTTGCGTCATTGTGCAGTCTTGTTAATTCTGCAATCTCAGGCAACCAGCATAAACCTGCTCTTACAGTTGCATGTTTATTGGCTGTAATCGCTACACCATTTGCAGAACCACAAAATAAAATACCAAATGCAGCTTCTCCAGAAGCGACACTTGAAGCAGTGGGATGTGCAAAGTCTGGATAATCCACAGAGTCGGTAGAGTAGGTACCAAAATCTTTGACTTGGTAGCCCTTTTTTTCGAGCCACTCTTTTACTTCTTGCTTGTAAGCTACGCCGGCGTGGTCTGCGCCCAATGCGATTGGTTTAGAAGGGTCAAAAACATATGCCATATGAATCGATTTTAATTTGTTGTTATATTCAATTACTCCCACTCTGCTTCTGCCTTCTGCACGGATTTATATGCCCATCTAGATACCACTATGCTTAATTCAAATAAGGAGTATAAAGGGATAAAAACCAATAACTGACTATACCAATCTGGACTTGGTGTAATGAACGCAGCAACAATCAAAATCACCACCGCTGCATATTTACGTGCACCACTCAAAAACTTAGGAGTGACCATACCAATTTTAGTCAATAAAAAAGCCAATACAGGTAATTCAAAAGCAATACCACAACCCAATATGAGATTGGTTAAATTATCTAAATAGTCTGCAAAAGTAGGCATGGTGGTGATCACATTCTTGGTACCTAATTGGAAACTTGCCAAGAAATTAAAAGTGAATGGACCAAGTATGAAAAATCCGAAAGCGGCACCTAAAAAGAAAAAGAAGGAAACCCAAAAAATCATGAATCTTGTATTTCTTAATTCATTTTCTTTTAAAGCCGGTTTGATAAAGGACCAAAATTGATAAAAAATAAAAGGAAAAGCGGCGATGATGCCACCTACAATCGCCATACTGATACTACTCAAGAACTGTCCACCAAATGTGGTGCTTTGCATGGTTACTTTTACAGCAGGCATACACAATGCATCTCCTAAACCAGCCCAATGACTGAAATCGCAAAATAAACGATAGGTAATAAAATCCGGTTGGATTGGTCCTGTAATGACATTGTCCATGATCCAGTCACGCTTGATAAAAATCACCAATGCCATCACTAAAATGGCTGCCGCAGATCGTACAATGGTACCTCTTAATACCTCAAGATGATCAATGAAAGACATCTCGGAGCCATCTTTTGGATTTAAACGATTAAATAGTGCCATGGATTAAAAAGAATGAGGCCTAAAGTTAAGGCTTATAGGGCAAAATGAGGGCCTAAACACTAAAAATAGTACTAGTGTATAGTGAGCTTTACTTTCTCAATTCTGGTGTCGCTTACTAAAAGTATTTCGGCATCAAAATGGCTTAAATGGATCACTTCACGCACTTTAGGAATTGCTTCGTGTTTATGGATGAGGTAGCCACTCAAAGTCTCTGCACTGTCGACTGCAAAGTCGATACCATATTTTTCATATAAATAGTCCAATTCCAACCTGCCACTAAATATATATTCGTTCGCAGAAAGTTTCTTTTCTAAAAACTCTTGTTCATCATATTCGTCATTGATCTCACCAAAGATTTCTTCCAAGACATCTTCCATGGTTACAATCCCTGCCGTTCCACCAAATTCATCCACTACCCATGCAATACTTTTTCTTTTCTTAGAGAATAAATTAATTAAGTCTGCCGCATTCATACTTTCAGTGACCAATAAAATTGGATGGATGATTGCTTTGATATCTTTTGGCTTTTTAAATAAGTCTAACTGATGGATATAGCCTACAATATTGTCGAGGGTATCATTGTAGACAATGAGTTTACTCAATTTAGTTTCAATGAATAAGGCCTTAACTTCTTCTAATGGCGTTTGAATTTCTACACCTACGATTTCTGTTCTAGGCACCAAACATTTACGCACTTTGATATCAGGTAAGCTCAACGCATTTTCAAATAAGTCTTTATTGAGTTCTTGTTGTTCTTGATGTGCATTGGTTTGTTGTACAAAATGGGCAAGATCTACTTTTGTAAAAGCTTCTTTTTTATACACCATTTTCACTTGAAATAAATTACTTAAAACCCATTGTGCTGTATTGACTAATAACACTGTGAGCGGCTTAAATAAGACATGGAAAAATTGTGCTAATGGCGCAAAAGTGTTGATCAAGGAAGCCGCCCTGGCTTTAAACATAGCTTTTGGAACCAGTTCTCCTATAAATAAAATAACAAAGGTGGAAACGATTGTATTACCTACCAATATGGCGCCTTCTCCTAAGCCAAATCGACTCCAGATATGAGTATGCAATAGTTCTTCAAATAAAATACCAAACACCACCAGTGAAATATTGAGTCCTATTAAACAAGTACCAATAAATTGTGTTGGCGCTTCAAGAAAGCCTGCAATGATTTTACCTGACCTGCTGCCTTGTTTTTTCTTTAATTCCAAACTAAGGCGATTGGCACTTACAAAGCCAATCTCATAGCCAGAGAAAAAACCAATTAAAATTACAGAAGCAACAATAGCAAAAATCATAGTTTGTTTTTAAGTGAAAAATACCTGTTTACCACTCTGGTAATACGGGTTTAGTATCAATGATTCCTTCAATCTGTTCCATGATTTCGGGTGTCAATAAAGTAGCGGTTTCTAATGCAGTTAAATTATCTAATAATTGATTTTTATTGGTCGCGCCTAATATCGCTGTAGAGACATTTGGATTTTTAATACACCATGCAATACTCAATGATGCAGTACTCACTTTCAAGGCTTTTGCTAAAGCTCCCAATTGTTTTACTTTCGCAATTTTTTCTTGCATTAGCGATCTGTCTCTTAACCATTCAAAACCTTCAATTTGCATTCTTGATCCCTCTGGTATACCATCATTGTATTTGCCAGTTAACAAACCAGAAGCCAAAGGGCTCCAAATGGTGGTGCCCATGCCCACATTTTTAAATATTTCTACAAAATCATTTTCCATTTTGTTGCGCTCAAACATATTGTATTGAGGTTGTTCCATCGAAGGGCCAATCAATCTATATTTTTCTGCGACCCTATGTGCTTCCATGATCTCTACGCCACTCCATTCGCTAGTGCCCCAATATAAAATTTTTCCTTGTTGTATTAAGGTGTTCATGGTCTGCACCACTTCTTCGATTGGACTTGACTTGTCGGGACGATGACAAAAATATAAATCTAGGTAATCTGTTTGTAGTCTTTGTAATGCCTCATGACAGGCTTCTGTTAAATGCTTTCTACTTAATCCTGTTTGGTTCGGTTTATTGGCTTTTCCTCTCCATCCAAAATAAGCTTTGGAAGAAAGTACAATAGAAGTTCTATCCCATTTTTTTTGACTTAAAACACGTCCCATCATCTTCTCGCTTTCTCCAGCAGCATAGACTTCGGCATTGTCAAAAAAGTTCACACCTGCATCATAAGCAATACCCATTAATTCATCGGCTACACGGTCGTCTATTTGTTTATGAAATGTGACCCAGCTTCCGAAACTTAATGTGCTTAATTGAAGCCCTGTTTTACCCATTTTTCTATATTCCATCTACTTTATTTTAAGGGTTTAGACTACTGCTATCTTGAATAATAGCATAGCTGTTCGCTTGTGGTTTAAAGATACGAATGTCTGTCAAATTTTGGTTGGCTTCTAATCCCTTACCATAAATTTTGGCCAAAGGACTATGTTGTTTCACCACCACATCCTGCTCGGTATAAAACTTACCTGTGTTTTGATCCCAATACATTTCCTTACACCATAAGGTATCACCCAGCGTGTTGAAAATAACTACATCCTCTTTTAAGTATACAATATTTTCTGTCTCTTTATATTTTGCATATTTAGCAGACAGCTGACTCTCAATTTGATTGCTATCCTTGTAAAAGTCTACATGGATGGATTGAGGAAACTCAATCATTTTACTACTATCTTCTAAATAACGATTCATCAAGGGTGCAGTTAATTTTGCACCTAATTTACCATCATTGCTTACATAAATAGCGACATCTTTTCCAACATCTATTCCGCTAACCCTTGCACCTAATGCTTTAACAGCATCTACATCATTCTCACATGCAGCCATAAAAAAGCAGCTACTCAAACAAGCAACTGCTATTTTAAATATTTTATGATGGGTTGTATTAATCATATTTACGTTTATTGAACCAAACGTCGCTTAAACTATATCCCACTGTAAACTGAGCAAAATTTTCTTTGAAATTTGATGCACCTCCACTTCTTCGTCCTACTTGTAATGCTAGATTCAATAAGGTGAATTGGTAATCGTAAGAACGATACTTTCTAATAGGTAGGCCTAAGCCCATTGTTAACCCGCTCACTTTTAATCCATTATTATTGATGTTGATATAATCATTGCCACTGAATAAGCCAAATCGATAGGTTACAGTAGACCAATAACTTTCAAAAGTAAATGGATTAGGCGTTAATTGTACACCAGCGCGAAACATAGTGGCATTGCGCACTTGATCTGCTTCGCCATAAAATTGATAACCATCCTTCCAGTTAGACTGATTCAATTCAATGCCGACCACCCATTGATCATAGCTGCCTCTCACAGTGGTGATTTTTTTATGTAAAGCAATACCTGCTGTAATGGTACTTGGAAGTTCTACGATGCCCTTGATGTTTTTTTCAAATTGTGCAGTATCAACTGGGGTTTCTTGTGTAGATGTAAATGTGCCATTCGATCTTAAAACATCTTGTTTCCCATTTAATCTTTGGTCAAGTGTATAAGTTCCGCCATAGCTAAATGTATATTCTGTTTTGTCTTTTGTAACTGAATTGGTTGAACTTGATAATGGGAATTCTCCTTGAAGACCGAGGTTTAAAAACACGCCACCAAAACTTGTATTGGTACTAGAGAGTGATTGATAAAAATAAGAAGAATCACTATTGTATAAAAGCGCCTTCACTACATCTATTTTTTTTCTGCCTAAATTATATCCCGTGTTCATTCCAATACTTAGATACTTCCAGCTTTTTCCTACTCCTAGAAAGACTTGATTGATGCCACCTTCGCCTTTATAGTTTGTGTAGATGGAATCAACAATACTTTCTGAAGATGCATATGGGTCATAATCATTCACTGAATAATTAATTTGCGTCAATGGTCTTAATCCAAATGCAAATCCGATTTTTTTTGCTTTACTAATTGGCACACCCACAACAATATAGTTGGGAATCAAATAAGTTGATTTTTCTTTTCCTGCAGGCGTTGTTCTTTTAAGATTGCTATTGGTTAAATTCAAGCCAATATCAAATGTGGTCATATAGATGCCTCCGTAGGAAGCTGGATTATTAAAATTAATGCTTTGTCCAAAAGCCCCATTCATATTGGGCGTGTATGCGGCAGTTAATCCACCCATAGCCTGATTCGCAGCATTTTGACTGTTGTAAATTTCGTTACCTACGCCAAATCTTGAAAACGGGGAATTGATCTGAGCCTTTAATGGGGCAATAAAACAGAAAAGTCCAATGAAGGGGGTTAACCTAAGTATTTTTTTCACTAATCGCATATAATCCTTTGTATATTAAATTTGGGTCGGCAAATATCCTTCTTTTTAAGTGAGGTACAAAATAACTAAGGTCTCCACCGGTTAATAGGGCGTTAAATTTGCTGTATTTGGCCTCATAGGCATCAATTATACCATTAATTTCGGCTGACATCCCTAAAACGACTCCAGAAAGGAGGTTGGTTTTGGTATCATATCCTACCAAGCCAAAGCTTGGAGCCGGTTCAATCAATGGCAAAAGTGCTGTCAAATCATTCATGGACTTAAAACGCATTTGCATCCCAGGAGAGATGCTGCCTCCCAAAAACTGCCCTCGATTATTGACAAAATTATAGGTGATACAGGTGCCAAGGCAAATGACTAGACTGTGTTCTGCTGGGTATAAGTCCACAGCTGCTGCAACAAGTCCTAAACGATCTGCTCCAATGGTTTCTGGTTTGCCTACTGGCGTCGTGAAATTTAATTTGGTTTGTGGCCCTAATAAATGGAATGGACCGTAATTGGTCAATAAGCTTTCAATTGCTTTGTTGTGATGAATCACGGAGGAGAGCAATGTTTTGCTTGGCTTGTATTGGTCTAATATTTTTTGCACAGAAACAAGCGCATCATTTTCCAAAAGCTCCAATTTTTCCAATTGGTTGCCTTTAAAAATTGCCGCCTTTAATCGGGTGTTGCCAAAATCGAAACAAATTGTTGTAGACATAATGATTTTCGTAGTTCAAAATTAATTGCTTTCAAGCAAACTTTAGGTAAAACAATAGGCAAGTTGCAAAAGATTTCGGTTATTTGAAGAACAATTAAGCGAATATGAAGGTTGCAGGGTTTACAATTATAAAAAATGCAGTGGTGAATGACTTTCCTATCTTGGAAGCTATTCGTTCAATTTTACCCGTGGTGGACGAGATGATTGTTTTAATTGGGGATTCAACAGATGAGACCATCGCATTAATTGAATCCATTGGTGATCCTAAAATTAAAATTCATCACTCTATTTGGAATAAAAATTTAAGAAAAGGTGGGGTGGTTTTGGCGGATGAAACCAATAAAGCATTTCAATTAATTGATGCTAGTTTTGATTGGGCATTCTACATTCAAGGAGATGAAGTAGTGCATGAAAAATACCATCCAGCCATTCGTACTGCTTGTGAAAAATACAAAAACGATTTACCAGTTCAAGGATTATTATTTAAGTATAAACATTTTTATGGTACTTATGATTATGTGGGGGATAGCAGAAAATGGTATGCACATGAAATAAGGATCATTAGAAATAACAAAGCCATTAGTGCTTATAGAGATGCGCAGGGCTTTAGAATTGGCAATCAAAAATTACCAGTCGCTTCTATTGATGCAAATATCTATCATTATGGATGGGTGAAAAGCCCTGAGCAAATGAAAAAGAAGCAAAAAGAGAGTGCTGCTTTTTGGAATGACGATACACAGATGGAAAAAATTATCCAAAGTCCAGACTATTATGATTTCTCTGAATTTGATTCCTTGGAACGCTTCACAGGAACACATCCGAATGTGATGCTAGATAGGATAGAACGAAAAAATTGGGTGATTGATTTAGATGTCTCCAAAAAGAAACTCTCTTTCAAAAAATTTGTATTGTATTATTTTGAAAAATGGACAGGTATTCGTCCATTTGATTTTAAAAATTATAAAATTATCCGTTCATAAATGTTTGCTGTAAACGATATCGTACAAGGTGTTGCTGAAGGCAATTTTTTATTGTTGGCAAAAACCATTTCACAAATTGAAAATAAAGCGGAAGGGGCGGATGTCTATTTAACTAAATTAGTTCCTAAAGCAATTCCAGTGATTGGTATTACTGGGCCTCCAGGGGCAGGTAAAAGCACCTTGATTGCAGGACTTGTAGGCGAGTGGATTGTAGCAGGTAAAAAAGTAGCCGTCCTTTCGGTGGATCCTTCTTCGCCTTTTCATAAAGGGGCTATTTTAGGAGATCGCATTCGCATGAAGGATTGGTATTTGCATCCTCAAGTATTCATTCGTTCTTTAGCTTCGAGAGGCCATTTAGGCGGCTTAAATAGTTCCATGATAGAACTTACGACTTTACTACAATCGGTAGGATTTGATCAAATTATAGTTGAAACAGTAGGGGTGGGACAATCCGAAGTAGAAGTGGCATCTTTAGCTGATACAACTGTGGTGGTGCTCGTACCTGAAGCAGGGGATGAAGTGCAAATGATGAAATCGGGCTTAATGGAAGTAGGGGATGTTTTTGTAGTCAACAAAAGTGATCGCCCAGATGCACAAACTTTCACCAACCATATTCGACAAATGATGATGGAGAATGGGGTGTCAGAAGACCTAGTCAAAGTAGTTGCTACCGTTGCTTCACAGGGTGTTGGAATCGCTGACTTGATTCAAGCAATTGATGCCCATCAAATTACTAAAACAGCATTAGGCAAACAAAATCAATTGATGGTGGCTAAAGTTATTCAGTTGATTGTGGCGCATAAAATGCAACAGGTAGATCTTAAAAAATTAGAGCAAGCTATCGCATTAGAAATTTCAAAACCTAGGTTCAATATTTTTGAATTTTCACAAAGATTTTATTAAGGCAATTGTGCTATTGATTTTATTTTTCCACTTCAATTTTGTGGACATCATAAATTCTGGAAGAGGTCCATTCCAATCCTCACCTCTGTGTAACATATGTTTTGTAAGTAAGCTAGAAGTGCATCCCCATTTTTGTATAAATTGATTGTAGCCTTTATTGCGTTTAACACGCCCTACAGATTTAGATCCAAAATGATAGGCCCTACTTTGACTAATTCCTTTGAAATAACGTACTCCTGCCATCCATAGTTTCATAGAAAAATCTGGATCAGAATACATACCTGGACTAAATTCAACGCTGTATCCTCCAACGGTATCCCACAAAGCAACTGGTAAAATATTGGGAGGCCAAGTTGCACCAGACCAATCCTTCTTTTCTAATTGACTGTATTCTTGTAGTAGTTTTTCTTCTTGAAAATTTGCAATATCATGGCCATAGTCTTTTTCAATCACTGCATTGCTAGATGCAATAGGTTCAATCATTGTAGCAGATAAAAAGAATAACTCATGTCCAATACTTTTAATTTCTTCCATTAGGGCAGTATCCCATCCTGGACATAAATACATATCGTCATTGAGGTAAAGTAAATAAGGTGTTCGGATGAGTGTTCTTGCTGCATTGAGCGCAAAACATACACCAATATTCTCTATACTATAAGTGTAATCTAAATCTGTTTGTGCTTTCACCCATTCATAAGAGCCATCTTTTCCTTGATTCACATGTACAATAATCTGATGTTGTAATGTTGAATTTTTTCGGATACTCTCAATGCATTTTTGTAAAAATGGAAGGTTGTTCCAACTTGGTATTAGGATCGAAAATTGTGCTTGCACATTTTGGGTGCGTTGCAGAGAGGATTGAATGGTAAAATTTTGCAGAGACATTAACTTGCTTTTTCATTTTTCCACCATCTATATGCGACATATCCCATGATGCCAAAAGGCATTGCAGCCAGATAAAGAATACCAACATTAAATCCTTTTCCAGCTTCTTCACCAATCTGCGCAGCTGTTTTAGTACAGATGGAGCATTGTGCTTTTCCAGCTAAGACGATCAATTGAAATACAAATAATAAGTAAATGCTTTTCATGATGCAAAAATAGGCATAAAAAACCCC
Organism: Sediminibacterium sp.; assembly: GCA_044368905.1. Lineage (GTDB taxonomy): Bacteria > Bacteroidota > Bacteroidia > Chitinophagales > Chitinophagaceae > Sediminibacterium. Next base: position 13,958 of record JBILIU010000003.1, read on the forward strand.
GAATAATCGGGGGAATCTATTTTTAAAAAAAATTAAGCTTTTGCCTTTGGAGCTGCTGTCTTAATATTTCTTGTTTTGTGCGGTCTGCTTTTACCAAAAGAACCTAAAAAGCGTTTTCCTTTTGCTGTTTTTTTATCTCCTCTACCCATGATATTGTAATTTTTTAATTGTGATTGGAGCACAAATATAAAAAAACCCTCTGAATAAATGATTATCCGAGGGTTTTTATTCAAATAAATTTGAAATTACAACTTGCCGCTCAATTCTTTACCAGCCTTGAAACGTGCAACTTTCTTTGCTTTAATCTTAATAGTCTCACCTGTTTGTGGGTTACGACCAGTTCTTGCAGCACGCTTAGATACTGAGAAAGTACCAAAACCTACTAAAGTTACTTTGTCACCTTTTTTCAAAGATTTAGTTACTGCTTCGATAAAAGCGTCTAAAGCTGCATTAGCTTGTGTTTTTGGACAATCAACTGCGTCAGCGATGTGTGCGATCAATTCTGCTTTGTTCATAGATGTGTTTTTTATAGTTTTAAACGATAGAACAAATTTATTGGGTTTGATGAAACAAAAAAATATTTTAGTGTTTTTTTTAATTTTTATTTTTCCACTAAAACCCTTAAATAGTAAGGTTTTCCGCCCAAGGCCCATATTTCAATTTTGGAACAATGTAAAGGAGGTATTGCTGTAATCCTTTACAGCATTGAATTGTAGCGGTTTTAAAAATGAAAATGAGGCCAGTTAAGGGTTTTCGGAGGCTAGCTATCCACAATCAATTCACAATTTTCATGCTTGTATTGAAGTGAAAACATTGTTCTCCCCATTGTTCGGTGACGCTAAAAAGGAGTGTTTCTGCGTGTTTTGCTTGGAATTCAGCTATTTGAGTAGCAGTTTGACTAAACAATTGCAGGGTAAAAGTAGGGGGCTGATCTGATGCAAGGTCTAATTGATAGAGTTGGTGCTCTACAAAGCAGGTTGTGGAAAGACAGCTTGGTATAAAGCTTTGCTTCACCCAAATCAACCATGCCGATTCTATGGAAGGGTCTACTTGAAAACTAATATTGGATACAAACATGTATTTATTTTTTTAATTCTACAACAATGGGGCAATGGTCACTATGCTTAATGTCTGGAAGGATAAAGGCATCCTTAATTTTAGTGGCTAATATTTTTGTCGTACAAAGATAATCAATTCTCCATCCTTTGTTTTGTAGTCTAACAGATGGAAATCTTTGACTCCACCAAGAATAAGCGCCAATGGCGTCTTCATGCTTATGCCTAAAACTATCCACCCAATTACTTGCAAGCAAGGTATCCATCCAGGCTCTTTCTTCGGGTAAGAAACCAGAAGATTTTTTATTCCCTTTTGGATCATGGATATCGATTGCTTGATGTGCAATATTATAATCTCCTGCCACAATGATATTTGGTCTTACTTTTCTTAGCGCTTCTACCCAATCGTAAAATTCATCCAACCATTGGTATTTATAGGCTTGTCTGAGGTCTCCACTTGTACCTGAAGGGAAATAGGCATTGATGATGGTAAGGTCTCCAAAATCGACTCTTAATACACGTCCTTCGGCATCACTCATTTCATGTCCAGTTCCATGCTCAATTAGTGTTGGCTTTTGTTTACTAAATACGGCCACCCCACTGTATCCTTTTTTTTGGGCAGGATACCATGCAATATGGTAACCAAGATCAGTAAAAAGACTTAAGTCAATATCCGTACTACTTGCTTTTGTTTCTTGCACACAAAGGATATCTACTTGGTATTCCTTTAACCATTCGATCAAACCTTTTTTGATGGCTGCTCTTATTCCATTGACATTATAGCTTACGATGCGCATGCATGATTAATTTGGCGATTGAAAAATTTCACTATACGCAATTAAGAGTAAGAGCGCGGAAATTGAATTTTGATTTACTTGTTCAATTGGTACTAAATAATTTGGCTTATTACTGCCTTTTGCCACCAAGATGGGCAGATTGTTGAGATAGATCATTTTAACATCAATCTCATTGTTAAAAAGGATTTTAAATGAATCCTTCCCAATGGTTCCTTCAACCGATTTTGAGATAGAGATGATCCCTTTTGGATAGTTCGTGTTTAATGTATACATCGAATTGGAGTCATACCCATTGTATATTTTATTTGAATTGAACATCAAGCCAGTATTGGCTGGTAGCTCAATCACTTTAAACCTGCCGATTAAATTCGTATCTGCATATATTTTATGTATACTGTCTGGTAAAAATCGGATAGGTGGTGTAGTGCGTAATTCGGGATCGATCAATGGATTGAATTCAATATAGGCTTCCAATGAATAGTCTTTATTTTCACTTGTATTTCTTAATGGTTGTATGGCTTGATAGTATTCTTTAAATAGGGTGTTGGTTCTTTTTTTAATTTCAGGTAAAATAGCAAAAAATGGATTGTTAGTTGTTTTGTCTTTGGTGTCTATCTTCTGCATCATCGCAGTTGGTATTCTTAGCACCACCCTTGAACTATTTTCTGTGAACTGAAAAAAATCTTTGCTTGTATCTACCGTAATTCTTGGCTTTGTTTGTATTAAAGGCATGGTAAAATTATCAGAGGCAAAACTATTCGGCACTTTTGCTTCAATGTAAGCCAGTTCCTCACCGTCTTTATCAAAATAGCTGACTCCAGATTGAATGGCCTTGAATAAACTTTTAGGAGGAGACACGGGTAGATTCATTGGATAGCCAATGCCTTGGTTGGCAATTGGAATCATACCAATTAAAATGGTTTTTTGAAAAACAGGTTTTTTAGTTGCATCTAAAATAGTACAGGTTAAAAACCAAGTGGATTGAATGCTGTCTTTTTTTGGAATGATAATGTTCACCATTGAATTGCTAAATGTTTGTTCTGGTTGCAATTCATAAATTTCTAAATAAGCATGAAAAGCCGAGGATTGACTTTGACTCCAATCAATTACGAGCTTGCCAATTTGATTTGATTTGTTTAATATTTTTATCTTAGTTGCGAAACTCGTATCTCTTTGAAGTTGTAATGGATTAAAAAGTGCTGTATCCAATATGCTTGCAAATACTTGTACTTGAGTTGTAGTAGGGTGCCAATATTTTCCTTCTGGTTGAATACTAGAATACATTTGAACTTGTTCAAATGTAACCTGGTTAGATTGTCCAATTGTAGCGATGCAAATGCATTGCGTGAAGAGTAGACTTAAAACGTAAAAGCTTTTTTTCATTTGGAAGTTTCAAATTGGGTAGTCAAATTTAGTTGATTTAGACGTTTAATACTTATTTTATTCTAACTTCATAGCCATTAATGGTGATCAAAGCATATGCAAACAACTGGTAAGTCAATACCTGACAAAAAGATAATTCCTGCGCAAAAATTGGTTGAACTAGATGGGCCTCGGCCAAGGTTGAAGGAGTTTAAATTTGCTATTCAAATATTCTTTGAATTTATAAAAGGCTTTAGGGTACTTAATTTTGTGGGTCCCTGCATCACGGTCTTTGGGTCTGCCCGATTTAAAGAGGGGCATCATTATTATGAGCAAGCCAGAAAAATGGGTCAAAAAATTGCGGAATTGGGTTTTGTTACTATGACTGGTGGTGGTCCTGGCATTATGGAAGCGGCCAATAGAGGGGCTTATGAAATTGGTGGTAAATCTATTGGGTGTAATATTCAATTGCCTTTTGAACAATCTCCCAATCCATATGTACATAAGTCCATCACTTTTAGTTTTTTCTTTATCAGAAAAGTTTTATTGGTAAAGTATTCCTACGCATTTGTGATTATGCCAGGTGGATTTGGTACGCAGGATGAATTTTTTGAGACCCTTACATTGGTTCAAACTAAAATCATTAAAAATTTCCCCATTGTTGTAATGGGCAAGGATTACCACGAGCCATTCATGCATTGGATGGATCATATGATAGCAGCTGGTACCATCTCTCCAGAAGATAAAGACTTTATCTTATTAACCGATGATTGTGACGAAGCGATTGAGCATATTCGTAAATATGTTTCAAGTTATGTGGTTACACCTAGAAAAAAATTCTGGTGGTTATTTGAAAAAGATTAATCAATCACTGGTTGCAACCACTTGGTGATATACTCTAAAGATTGATTTTTTCTTTTCGCATAATCTAGGACTTGATCTTGCTGAATTTTTCCTAATCCAAAATATTGACTTTGAGGATGTGCGAAATACCATCCACATACACTTGATGCTGGATACATGGCTAAACTTTCTGTCAAACTAATACCAGTATGTTGTGCTGCGTTCAATAAATTAAATAAGGTATATTTTTCGGTGTGGTCTGGACAAGCAGGATAGCCTGGTGCAGGACGAATACCCACATAATTTTCTTGAATCAACGCCACATTGTCTAATTGCTCATCTTTCGCATAGCCCCAGAATTCTTTTCTTGTTTTAACATGTAAGTATTCGGCAAATGCTTCGGCAAAACGATCGGCCAATGCTTGTAAGATAATTTTATTGTAGTCATCTAAATTGTCCTCAAATGCTTTAATATGTTTTTCGATGCCATGAATGGTCACTGCGAATGCACCTATATAATCTGCTTTGTTTTCTGCTGCTGGACAAATAAAATCAGCTAAAGAGAAATTAGGTTGACCTGCTGCTTTTTTTGCTTGTTGTCTTAAAAAATGTAAGTCAACTTGGTTTGCGCCGTCGGTAACCATCACATCATCGCCATTCGATTTTGCTGGCCAAAATCCAACTGCTGCTTTTGCAGTTAACCAGTTTTCTGCAATGATCTTTTTCAATAAGGCCTGTGCGTCTTGGTATAATTTACTTGCTACTTCACCAACAACTTCATCTGTTAAAATGGCTGGGTAATTACCATGCAATTCCCATGCAATAAAGAATGGTTTCCAATCTATATACTCCACTAGCACAGAAAGATCTGTGATTTCAATGGCTTTATTACCAGTAAAACTTGGCGCAGTTGCATTGAATCCGCTCCAATCAATCGCTACTTTATTTTCCAATGCTGAAGCATAAGGGATACTTTGCTTGACTGTTTTTTTATTGTCAAAGTCTGTCTTTAATTGGGTATAAGCTTGTTCCAATTCTGCTAAGAAAGGCTTTTTTGTTTCTTTGTTCAATAAAGATCCAGCAACCGTCACACTTCTTGATGCATCCAATACATGGATCACACCATCATTGTACTCTGGAGCAATTTTAACTGCAGTGTGCATTCTAGAAGTCGTCGCTCCTCCAATCATCAATGGAATGGTCATCCCACGACGTTTCATTTCTTTTGCGATGTAAACCATCTCGTCCAAGGATGGCGTAATCAATCCACTTAAACCTATGATATCCACTTGGTGTTTTTCTGCTTCTGCAAGAATTTTATCTGCAGGTACCATCACTCCAATATCAATAATTTCATAGCCATTACAGCCCAATACCACACCCACAATATTTTTACCAATATCATGCACATCGCCTTTTACCGTGGCTAGTAAAATTTTAGCTGGTCCCTTTGTTTGACCATTTGGATTGGCAGAGGCATTTTTTAATCTTTCTTTTTCGGCTTCAATAAATGGCGTCAATACCGCCACACTTTTTTTCATCACCCTTGCACTTTTCACTACTTGAGGCAAAAACATTTTACCTGCACCAAATAAATCACCTACTTGATTCATGCCCGCCATCAAAGGTCCTTCAATCACTTCCAATGGCGCACTATATTGTAATCTTGCTTCTTCTGTATCTGCTTCAATGAAATCTGTGATACCATTGATCAATGAATGCGCTAATCTTTCTTCTACTGTGCCAGATCTCCATGCTAATTTTTTGCTATTGGCCTCTGCCACTTGTCCTGCGTCTTCACCTTTTGCTTTCAAGGCATCTGCATATTGAATCAATGCTTCAGTGGCTTGGTTATCGTCATTGTTTTGATTCAAAATCACATCCTCACAAAGCTGTTTTAATTCAGGTTCAATCTCATCATAAACAATCAATTGACCTGCATTCACAATGCCCATATCCATCCCTGCGTTCACCGCATGGTATAAAAACACCGCATGAATGGCTTCTCTTACTGCATCGTTACCTCTAAACGAAAAAGAAACGTTGGATACACCACCGCTTACTTTTGCTAAAGGCATTAAGGCTTTTATTTCCCTTGTTGCTTCTATAAAATCTACTGCGTAATTATTATGCTCTTCGATACCTGTTGCAACTGCAAAAATATTTGGATCAAAAATGATGTCTTGTGGATCGAATCCAACTTGTTCTACTAAAATTTTATAGGCACGCGTGCAAATTTCAACTTTTCTTGCTTTGGTATCTGCTTGTCCTACTTCATCAAATGCCATTACAATGACTGCAGCACCATAGGCTTTACAGATATGTGCTTGTTCTATGAATTTGGCTTCTCCCTCTTTCATAGAAATAGAATTCACAATACATTTTCCTTGCACACATTTTAATCCCGCTTCAATGATCTCAAATTTTGAGCTATCAATCATGATAGGGATTTTTGCAATATCTGGTTCGCTCTGCAATAAATTCAAATAAGTGGTCATGGCTTTCACGCCTTCAAGTAAAGCATCATCCATATTGATATCAATGATCTGCGCACCACTTTCTGCTTGTTGACGAGCAACAGATAAAGCTTCTTCGTATTTATTTTCCTTAATGAGTCTTGCAAATTTTTTAGAGCCTGTCACATTGGTTCTTTCACCAACATTCACAAAATTTGTTTCAGGACGAATCACTAAAGGTTCTAATCCTGCTAATCTTAAATAGGGCTTGATATGTATTATTTGATCACTCATAATCTTAAATAGTTTTGTCTACAATAGGTAATGTTCTTGGTTGAATGCTGCGTACGTTGTCTGCCATATGTTTGATATGGTCTGGTGTGGTACCACAACATCCGCCTACAATATTCACGAATTTATTTTTCGCCCATTCTTCGATAAAATGTGCAGTTTGATGCGGTGCTTCATCATATTCTCCCATCGCATTTGGCAATCCTGCATTGGGATAGGCCGATGTGTAACAAGTTGCAATTTGAGAAAGCTCCTCAATATGTGCGCGCATTTCTTGCGCACCTAATGCACAATTTAATCCCACACTCAGTGGTTTAGCATGTGCCACAGAAGTGTAAAATGCTTCTAATGTTTGGCCGCTTAATGTTCTACCAGATGCATCTGTAATGGTACCGCTAATCATGATCGGTAATTCTGGTTGTCCTATCTTTCTAAAATATTCTTTGATCGCAAAAATCGCAGCCTTGGCATTGAGCGTATCAAAAATGGTTTCAACTAATATCAAATCTACACCTCCATCTACAAGCCCACGAATCTGTTCTGTATACGCCACCACCACTTCGTCAAAAGTCACAGCGCGGAAACCTGGATTGTTTACGTCGGGGGAAAGACTTAATGTTTTATTCAAAGGACCAATGGATCCTGCAATATATTTTTCGGTGCTATTAGGATGTTTTGCTTTGTACTGATCAACCGCATCACGTACACATTTTGCTGCAGCAACATTCAATTCATATGCTAGTTCCTGCATATCATAATCCGCCATGGCAATAGAAGTGCTGCTGAAAGTATTGGTTTCAATAATGTCTGCACCTGCTTCTAAGTATTCTAAATGGATTCCAGTAACGATGGCTGGTTGTGTGATACATAAAAGGTCATTATTGCCTTTTACATCGGAATGCCAATTGGCAAATCTTGTTCCACGATAATCTTCTTCCGTTAATTTATGACGTTGAATCATGGTGCCCATGGCGCCATCAATGACTAAAATTCTTTCTTGTAAAGCTTCTTTAATTGACATAATACTACATTAAAATTTTATGCAGCATCCAATAGGAAAAGAAGTAGGGGGGGCGATAAGTGTACCGTTTATTAGTTCTTTTCTCCTTTCGGATGGCAGGGTGAACAATAAACAAATCCTCCTGCTGTTGCGCAGCGAAGATAGGGCAGAATCAAATGATGGCAAAATAATAGCAATGGTTATTGATAACTAGCAACCACTTCCACATCCACTTGGTCGGCAACCATCTTGATCAAGACCCCGCCGATACCAAAATCCTTTAAGCTAACTGTAAACTTAGCACTTGCTTTAGGCAAGCCTTTTGTTATGACTATCACCCCATTGGTTTGTATTGCTTTATTAACCCCATGCACTTGCATATTGCCTTTAACACTGATGGGGTAGCTGCCGTCCTTCGCAAAATTGACAGATTTGATATTGGTGATTTGTCCATTGAATAGACCACGAGGAAATTTATCTGACTCCACATATTCCTCATTAAAATGCTTTTGCATCAGATCCATTTCGAAACTAAAGTCTTTCATGAGCATGATGAAACTCAATTTACCATTGGCTTCTAGACGACTCACCGCTTTTGTATTGGTGGCATCAATGTCTTTATCATCTACTGCTATAAATCTAACCGTTGCGGCTTTGGTACTATAAATTTTCTGTGCTTCTACTTGTAAAAATGCAAAGCAAGCTAACAATAGGGTGATTATTCTAAGGTGCATAAATCAATGTTTGAACATTAAAATTAGTGATTATCATTTATTTGGCCAAATTGTATTGTTCATTAGGTCAAATATTCAATTGAAAAAAGGAGTTTACCTATGATAACAATTTACTTGATGTATTGTTGAATGGGTTGACGGTTAGAGATGCTCTTTCCTAAGGTCATTTCGTCGGCATATTCTAGTTCGCCCCCAAAAGCGATTCCTCTTGCAATGGTGGTGACTTTACATGCATTGCCCGTCATTTTCTTTTGAATATAGTAAATGGTGGTATCGCCTTGTATGGTTGGATTTAAAGCAAAAATCAATTCTGTGACTGCATATTTTTGAATGCGTTCCATCAAAGGCTCAATGGTTAATTGTTCTGGGCCAATGCCATCCAAAGGCGAAATGATACCGCCCAATACATGGTAAGTGCCATGGTATTGACTGGTATTTTCGATCGCAATCACGTCTCTAATATTTTCCACGACACAAATGGTTTCTTTGGACCTGGAACTGTTCGAACAGATAGAACAGATGGGGCCATCGCTGATATTGAAACAGGTTTTGCAAAATTGGATCTCCTTTCTCATTCTTACTAAAGCTTCACTAAACTGGTTGGTGCTGGATGCATCTTGTTTCAATAAATGCAATACCAAACGCAATGCCGTTTTTTTACCAATACCCGGAAGTTTGGAAAATTCTGCTACAGCGTTTTCAAGTAAGGAAGAGGGTAGTTGCATACAATTGTAAAATACAAAATTAGGGTTTTAAAATGAGGTTCATTTCATTATCCCAATTAGCCCTGATATTTAAAATTAAATTTAGGTTGCGCACTAGTTCTGGCTGCAGTTTTTTACCCATGAATTTACCTGTATCCCAGCGCCCATTCTGATTGGCGTCCATCAATAATTTTAATTGATAATCTCCAGGTGGCAGCAAAGGAATGCGTAACAGGTTCTGCGTGATAGGGTAACTGAATTTGACTTTCTGGTCCTGTATCAACAATAAAACGGGTTGCTCAAATTGTTGGAAGCCATTGATTCTTAAAATCGCAGTTCCATAACTTGATTCAGGTTTGACTTTAAATCTTATGGTATCTGCTTTTACTAAAAAATTAGACAGGCTATCTTGTATCGATTTTTGTGGTAGGACTAATTTGTAATCTGTTCCAGCTTCCCAAGGAAAATCAATAGCTACTTGTTGTTTATTTTGTGCATTAACCAATACCGTTGCACCTGCTTGTTGTACTAAATTGGTATCGGTAATACCAATTTTAAAACTATCATTTAGGTGAATCAATGTTTCGAAATTCAATGTCAATGGACTTAAAAAATCTTTTTCATTGCCTTCTAAATTGCTACTATATTTTAATACGGGAGATTGTTTTTTAGTATTTTTTGTACCTATCGAAGTGGCTAATTTTTTTTCTTTTTTTGGACTAGCTTCAAATGCGTACAACTGAATACTATCCTTCGTTGTAGCTGGATGCACAGGACTGTTAAGGAATGCAAATAATTTTGTTGAATCATCATATCGCTTGGTATAATCATTTGGAACAATGTAGATATTAAAATTTGTTGCAGGTAAAAATTTGAATTCAAAAATACCTTGTCCATTGATTCTGGTATAGTAATTAGGTTTGTCTTTAAAAATGGCAGAATCATTGTCAATAGGATGCAAGATTGCAATTAAACTACTGTCCACTAAGCCGCTTTCAGCTATTTGAACTTTGCCATAGAGCTTGCCTGTGTCTATTTTCGCTCCTGTACTAAATACAAAGGTATAATTTTGAATGATATTGCCTTCATTTACATCTCTTATAGCATTGCCAAATTGAAAACTATAGGTGGTGTTTGCATTTAAACTATCCGATAAGCGAATGCGCACCATATTTAATCTTTGATCTACCAAAGGATTGTTCTTGATATTAGGAGAGACAATCAATTGCTCTTGCAATGCATTGGTGGTAATGTATTCGTTAAAGCTGATTAAAATTTCCTTAGGCGCAATATTGGTACTTGAGTCCTTTGGTTTTGCATAAACCGCATATGGAGGGATACTATCTCTTGGTCCTCCAGAAGGGGGTACAATATTGGCACAGCCACCCATTTGAACAAGGGCCATTGCAACCAAACAGCTCAATACGATAGCTGGAATTATTTTTAATCGGATCATACTTTGCAAACTTAGTTAAATTTCCTCCTCTAGCTCGTGTAATGCTACGGCTAGTTCATTGTTTTTTACAAAATTGCACCAATGGCAATCTTCCTTGCCACAGCCGGTATAAAAATCCTTTTGCTGAATTTTTTCCCAGACCATTTTTATTTGCTGTTGGACTGTAGTGATGTCTGCTTCTGTAATGGCGATGGCAACTTTTTCAAATGTTTTTTTCTTATTCGGTTCCACAAAATCAAATTCTGCACTAGTGACCTGCCAATTTTTAGGATGGTGCCTTAAGAGTAGTTTATAAAACACAGCCTGTCTCCAGTAATCACCACCATTTGGATTCTTTTCATTCGGGCCTTTTAACTGTTCTCTTGCATTATCAATATTACCGGTCTTGTAGTCAATCACGACCACATCCTTGCCATTGAATTCGATTTTATCAATCGCACCTTTCAATGGAATATCATTTACGACTACATTCGTGATCCTGTATTCAGTGGCAACAATTTTATTCCATTGTTGCACATAAAAATCATAATAGTTCACTAAGACAGTACCACCAAGGTCCAAACGATCTTTATATTCTTGTTGTGTAAATGCTTCACGATGTCTTTTCATGTAGAATTCAAAATCTTCTACAAGGGTTTGTTTATCAGGAAATACATTTCCTGCTTTTTGCATTTTCTCAAAAAGTTTATTCAGTGCATCGTGAATCGCAGAACCAAAAGTGGTGGCTTCTGATTTCCCGGATGGCACACGAATTAAGCTATTGTAATAAAAACGCAAAGGACATTTTAAGTAATTGTTCAATGCGGTCACATTCATTGAAAACTTATCCAATTTTGGTTGAATAAAATCTGTTTCTAATTGCGTAATCTCAGGTTTAACTGTTGTTTCTAAACGGAGTAATTTATATTGTTGTTTGACAGCCGTATCTAGTTGCTGCGCAGCTATCATGCCATCATTGCCTTGAACGAGTTCAATTAAAAATTGACTTGGTTCAAGCTCTTTCCCATCTGCCTTATACTTACTATAAGAAATAGATAAATGTTTTTTTGCTCTTGTGATAGCCACATAAAATAGTCTTCTTAATTCTTCTTTATCATCTGCTTTTTCCAAACTGCTTAATACGGTATCAGGTAAGCTATAACCTGCGGCCGCAGTGGTTCTTTTCTTCTCCCAATAAGCTGCATTGGTACCTGCTAAAAACACATGTGTGAATTCAAGTCCCTTACTACTATGTGTGGTTAATAAATTCACCCCAGCATCTGAGCCTAAGGTAATGGGCAATGGCAGGCGGATGTCTTCGCGTTTCATTAAACGAAAGATGTCAACTAAGGTTTTGAGATCTAAACTTGGCTTGCGATGCGTTTCTTCTTTAATGAAGTCAAAGAAAGAAGTCACCATATCCAATTCGGCTGCTTTATCATCACTATTTAAGACAGCTTGTATAATGCCTGTTTTTTGTAAAATCTGTTCAATCAAATTCACCAAAGTTACATTGGGGATTTGTCCAATGAGGTCCTCCAATACTTTCACTGCTTTAGCAACCTGTTCTAATCCACCTTTTGAAAATAAATCTGTTTGTACTTCTTGGGTTTTATCTATTAATACCTTTCTAAAACTATTTTCTTTATGGTTGAATTTTAATTGATTGGCCTCTACCGTAAGCGTAGCAATGGTAATAGGGGATATCTTCCACCATTTGAAATGCAGTATTTCAAATAATAAATTGGCACCCTCATTCGGTTGATCCCATTCACAGGCTAAATAGTCTAGTATTTTTAAAATTTGCTGAATGAGTATTTGGTCAAAAAGGTTGGCAGTTCGTCTGCTGTAAATAGGAATATTTTTTTGCTGTAAAAAATGCGCGATTTCGGTTCCGTACTTATGTTCTTTATACAACACTGCAATCTCTTTTGGTTCCGTCCCTGTATTTATTAGCTGTGCAATTTTTTCTGTGATGTCCATCATCTCTTCTTGTGGATCATTGTATTGCAAAATGGATGGCGCAATATCAATAGCTTGATTCTCGGGAAGGGATGCGATTAAATTTTTTGATAAGCCACCAATTTTATTAATCAACCTTTCCTGATTTTGATTGATCACCTGTGTAGATGCATCTAATATCGGCTGGGTGGATCGGTAGTTCTGCTCTAAAACAATATTGACAATATCATCCTTGAATTGTGTTTGAAAATGCAACATGTTTTCGACATTGGCACCTTGGAATCTAAAAATACTTTGGTCATCATCACCCACTACAAATAAATTAGGCTGTTCCCAATAGTTCGTCAATAATTGCACGAGCTCGTTCTGCGTGCCACTGGTGTCTTGGAATTCATCTACTAAAATATACAAGAACCTTTCTTGGTATTGCGCTAATAGATTTTTATTTTCTTTAAATGCACGAATCACCCAATTGATCATATCATCAAAATCGTAACGCCCATGTTTTTTCATGAGTCCTTGGTATTGGTCAAAAGCAGCCACTGCAGCTTTTAGTTTACCCATCTTTTCAATCGCATCATCTACTAGTCCCTGTTTAAGATCCCCCGCTTCAAACTGTTTGTATTTTTTTTTGTACACAAACTCGTCTCTAAATGGAATGTCCTGAATGTATTGATCTATCTGTGTTGTTAAGTAAGCCACATCCCATCCTTCCTTTTTCATCGTACTAAACAACTTCATTAAGTTGTTCATTTCATAATAGACATCTCCCTTGAAACGCTTTAATGGATTGGTTTTATCAAATTGGTCTATGAGTTCTTTGAGTAAAGCAATTTTTTCCAATTCGGATATCGGGTCCAAACTTGGTTTTTCAAAAAGGGATAAATTGTCTTGAATGATATCGTTGCAAAAAGAATGGAAAGTGGCAATGGTTACTTTATAGGCCGCAGTTCCAATAAAATCCATCAATCTTTTGCGCATTGCAATGGCGCCAGCATCTGTATAAGTAAGACATAAAATATTTTCTGGTGCGGTATCTGTCTCCAATAAAATTTTTCCGATTCTAGCGCCCAGAATCTGCGTTTTACCTGTGCCCGGTCCAGCAATCACCATGACAGGTCCCTCTATGGTGTCGACTGCCTTTTTTTGTGCCTCGTTTAATCCTTGGTACACCTTTTCAAAGGCCAGCTGCTGGTCTGCTTTACTAATCATGGGTTAAAATTAATGGCTTTGTAGCGATTTCATACAACAAAATGCCAAAAGCATTGTTAATCAAGTATGTCTAAAGTATATACGATCCATACCGAGCAATTTATCCCTATTTCGTTGACAGAAGCCTGGGATTTCTTTAGTAGTCCAGCCAATTTGGCTAAAATCACCCCGGCCAAGATGGGGTTTAATATCATTAGTAAATTCCATGGTGAAAAAATGTATCCAGGCCAGATCATAGAATACACCGTGAAGCCGCTGTTGAATATCCCTTTGTACTGGATGACCGAAATCACCCATGTGCAAGAAGGTGCTTATTTTGTAGATGAGCAAAGATTTGGTCCTTATACCATGTGGCACCACCAACACCATTTCAAAGCAGTGCCAGGTGGGGTGAAAATGGATGATATTGTCCATTATAAAATCCCAATGGGCTTCTTGGGGGATATTGCCCAAGTGCTTTTTGTCAAAAAACAGCTCCAAGCAATTTTTGATTTCCGTTTTAAAGCGGTGGAGGATAAGTGGGGTGCTTACAAGCCCTAGTTTTGCAAGGGGGATCCCGTATCTGCTGTCTATAAAATAATTAGAAAATACTTGTGCACTAATCGGTTTGTTTCTATTTTTTTTATAAACTTTGTTCTCCAATCAAAATGCTTCATGGCACATACAACTGGTGGGCATGCCCACAAACTCTCAGTAGCAGGTTTAATCGTTTCTTTAGGAATTATATACGGTGATATTGGAACTTCTCCATTGTATGTATTTAAAACCATAGTGCATAATAAAATCATTACCGAGCAGTTAGTATATGGTGCTATTTCTTGTGTTTTTTGGACACTCACTTTACAAACCACTTTTAAATATGTGCTATTAACGCTTCGCGCAGACAACCGAGGTGAGGGGGGCATTTTTTCTTTGTTTGCTTTAATACGTCGATATGTAAAATGGATTTATATTCCTGCTATATTTGGCGCCGCATTATTATTAGCAGAGGGTATGATCACCCCTCCGCTTTCTGTATCATCTGCTGTTGAGGCTTTAAAAGATGTAAAAGGGCTTGAAACTGTTTTTGTGCCTGGTAATAATTTGACAGTAGGTATTGTATTTGTCATCATCTCTCTTTTATTTTTCTTTCAAAGATTTGGGACTAAAATTGTTGGTTTTGCATTTGGCCCAATCATGCTGGTTTGGTTTTCTATGATTTTGATTCTTGGCCTTATTCCTGTTTTGGGAAATGCAGCCATTTTAAAATCACTGAATCCTTATTATGCGTATGATTTACTTGCAAATTATCCGAAAGGTTTTTGGTTGTTGGGTGCCGTATTTTTATGTACTACGGGTGCGGAAGCATTGTATAGTGATTTAGGACATTGTGGGCGTATCAATATTCAAGTAAGCTGGATTTTTGTAAAGATCGCATTGGTATTGAGTTATATGGGTCAGGGCGTTTGGCTAATGCAACATATGGGTCAGACCATTGGTGAAATGAATCCTTTTTATGAATTAATGCCGCATTGGTTTTTATTAATTGGTATTGGTATTGCTACTTTTGCAACCATTATTGCAAGCCAGGCTTTAATTAGTGGCTCTTTTGCTTTAATTAATGAAGCCATTAGTATGAACTTTTGGCCAAGGGTGACTGTAAAATTTCCAACAGATCAAAAAGGGCAAATCTATATTCCAAGTTTTAATTTATTATTATGGTTTGGATGTATTTCGATGCTCTTCTTTTTTAGAGATAGTGAAAGTATGCTAAACGCTTATGGATTTTCGGTCATCTTAACGATGATGATGACTACAGTTTTGATAAATTTTTATTTATTAAATGTTAAGAGGTGGAGCCAAGCACTTGTCGCGTTTGTTATTTTAATTTTTAGTACTGTTGAGATCTCCTTCTTTTTAGCAAATGTGATTAAAATTAAACATGCTTATATTACTTTAGGTTTTTCATTTAGTATTATTTTTGTGATGTTGATTTGGCATCGTGCGCGTAAAATTGCCAATCGTTATTTGGATTTCGTGAAACTAAATACCTATTTAGAACAACTATCCAACTTGAGTGCAGACAAAGATGTACCAAAATATGCGACCCACTTGGTATACTTAACCAAGGCAAATAACCACAGAGAAATTGAACATCGAATCATTGATTCAATTTTAAATAAGAAACCAAAACGCGCAGATATTTATTGGTTCATCCACATCGACCGAACTGATTCTCCATACGGCATGTCTTATAGTATCCGCGAGTTAGTGGATGATAAAGTCATGCGTGTAGATTTTCAATTAGGTTTCCGTATTCAGCCACGTGTGAATGTCTTATTTAAGAAAGTGATGCAGGAATTGAATGAGTGTCAAGAATTGGGTATTTACAGCAAGTATGAATCTTTAAAACAAAAAGATTTCCACGCGGATATTACCTATGTTATTATTGAAAGCTTCTTCTCTATTGAAAATGAACTCTCCTTTAAAGAAGACTTTATCATGGACTTATACTTTAATATCAAGCATTTGTCACAAAGCGATCAGAAAGCCTTTGGATTGGACAATGACATGACGATTGTGGAACATGTTCCTTTGATTATAAAAGCCAATGAAAATCTTCCATTAAAACGTACCTATGATTAATGCATCAATGCTGGATCTAATCACTCGTTGATCAATTGGTACTTACTTAATTGATTTTGTTTTCCCACCGCTACAATCCAGACTGGTTCAGTTGAGGATAGCGTTACACCTATTGTATCTAAATTAAGTGACTTTGTTTCTTTTGGTATAATTGCTGCCACACGATAACCTGTTTTGGTTTTCTGAATCAATGCAAAATACTTTAAGGTATTGCTTGGATTGCTATCAACAATTGTATAGTTATTTTCATCCTGCTTTACAAGTTTAGGACTTGTCATTTTATGTTGAACCAACCATTCTATTGGTGCAATCAAAGCAGGGTTACGATAATAGGTATTTTGTAAGCTATCATTCCATCCATTGGCATTGGTCTTAAAACTAGCGCTACTAAAATAGGCACTACCATGGGTGTTTTTTAAGGACCTCATTTTTTTAATTTGATTTGGAATCTCATTTGGAGACTTCCACGCAGCATTACTACCTGCTCTATAAATGCCATGACCTATATAAAAGTTCTTGCCATAACTATTTCTATTCCACCACTCAATTAATTCGTTGTAGTCTGCTAAAGCATGACCCTGTTCCCAATACAATTGTGGTGCCACATAATCAATCCAGTCTTTCTCTAACCACAATAAAATATCTGCATACAAGTCGTCATAGTTGGTCGTTGCTTTTGTTTTACTACCTCTTGGGTCTGTAGATTGATTTCTCCAAACGCCAAATGGACTAATACCAAATTGCACCCCTGGCTTTACTTTGTGAATGGTTGCAGATAATTGTTTTACAATGGTATCACAGTTGCTTCTTCTCCAATCATCCTTACTTAAGCCCCTTGCATTTTTTTGAAAAGTTGCTTCGTCAGGAAATTCTTTACCAACAATTTTATAAGGATAAAAATAATCATCCATATGCACAGCATCAATATCATAACGCGCCACTAAATCACCTACCACTTTATTGGTATGTTCCCATACTTCTGGCAAGCCTGGATTAAAATATTTTTTATCACCATAAGTTAAAAACCACTCAGGATGAACTTTAGATAAATGGGTATTGGCAATACTAGATTTATTGACATCAAAGACTGCTCTATAAGGATTGATCCACGCGTGAAACTCCATACCACGTTGGTGTGTGGCTTCAATCATAAAACTTAAAGGATCATAATAGGGGCTAGGCGCTTGCCCTTGTTTG
The DNA here is from genome assembly GCA_044368905.1 of Sediminibacterium sp. Lineage (GTDB taxonomy): Bacteria > Bacteroidota > Bacteroidia > Chitinophagales > Chitinophagaceae > Sediminibacterium. The sequence goes on from JBILIU010000003.1 coordinate 31,631, forward strand.
CCCATTAAATATTCACTCCAAGGCTCTAAGCTGGATGGATACAAAGCGTCACCTGATGGTCTTACTTGCATGATGATGGCGTTCATCCCATTTTTCTGATGCATATCCAACAATGCTTCAAACTCAGCTTTTTGAATTTGACTACTCAATCCTTGTTTACTTGGCCAGTCGATATTGACTACTGTTGCAACCCATACTGCTCTGAATTCAAATACATTTTTATCTGATAAACTAGGTTGTGCAAAAACTGAAAATGGAAGCGCTAATAAAAGCGTACATAAAATTTTCTTCATAACTAAAAGTATATACTTATCGATTGATTTTAAAAATAGATGAAAAAAAATGAAATTAAAACAGATTAGGAGCACTATGCGCTTGTTGGATCGACTCTAATTTTATCGAGGATCTGATTCATCATTTGCGCTTCCGATTCATTGATCCCTTTTAATAATGCATCAATGCGCTCATTGTACTGATCCAATTGATCCACTAAATCAAGTCCTTTTGGAGAGAGGGTGATGTCTACCAGTCTTTTGTCTTTTTCGCAGGTATTTTTTACAACCAATTCTTTTGCAATCAATCGATCTACGATTCTGCTTGTATCGCTCATTTTATCCAACATGCGCTCTCTGATTTTGAGTGTACTCAATGGTGTAGTACTTCCTCTTAATATGCGCAGGATATTGTATTGTTGTTGTGTAACGCCTTCTTCGGAAAGCATTTTACCAATTTGTTCATTCAACCAATTGGCTGTGTAAAGGAGATTGATGCCCATTTTCTGAAACTCGTTTCTGAAATTAGGTTGTTGTATATCTTGTTCTATCCCCATTGTTGCATTGGTATTTGGTTTCAGTTAAAAATACAAATTATTGTCTTTTCTTCCATAATTGATATAGAGGCAATGCCAATAATACCCCGGCGGCATCAGCAATCATATCTTTTACTTCGAATCCTCTGCTTGGCACATACCATTTTTGGTAGTATTCCATTGCAATGCCGTAGACAATACAGAAAATCATGGCCCAGGCTTGAGCGCGGACCGACTTTAGCGCTTGAATAGTCGTTTGATCAAAAAAGCAATAGAAGGACCAGGCCAATGAGCCAAATAGAATGACATGCACTATTTTATCAATCGGTAATAGATACAACCATCCAGTTCGATCTGTAAAGCTACTGCCAGGAAGACTAAGCAATACAAATACGAGTGCTATTTCAGCAATCACCCAAATAAGGTATTTCATATAGGTTGGATTAGTGCACCAACTGCGCATACGCTTCGCTCGTAAGCAAGGCATCCACATCTGCTGGATTGCTTACTGTCATCTTAATCATCCAACCATCTCCATAAGCATCGGTATTCACCAATTCTGGTTGCGCTGATAAAGCTGGGTTCACTTCTAAGACTGTGCCAGCAATAGGTAAGAATAAATCACTTACTGTCTTCACCGCTTCTACAGTGCCAAACACGGCTTCTGCAGCTAAAGTAGTTCCAACAGTATTGATGTCTATGTATACAATATCTCCCAACTCGCCTTGCGCAAAGTCTGTGATACCAATTGTAGCGGTATTGCCTTCTAATTTAATCCACTCATGGTCTTTTGTGTAACGTAAGTCTGCTGGGAATTGCATAGGTTATTTTTTTATTAGTGCAAATATTCATAAAAATTGGTAAAAAACCAATGGACTAGAACTGATTGTTATCAAAATAAAGCAAAACATGGTCTTTTAGGAAAACTTCCTGTTCTATTAAGTCCATTACAGGTAGGTTCTTGAGTTGTTTAAAGTGGGGCCAGCCATCGCCATCCTTACCTTCAATTACATAAAAACCACTTGACATTAAAATGCTACAAATAGCCACATGCATTAAGTCCTGCTTTTGTTCTTTGCTAATTTTTTCTTGGATAAAACCTGTTTCTTGTAAGCCTATTAAAAACAGAATCGACTCTAGATCTGGCTTTTTACCAAATTTATCCATCAATTTTCGTTCTAAATCCCACCACCTGGTTTGGAAATCGTCCCCTATCGTTGCCATAGAATTGTTCAATTTATGGTGCAAAGGTAGGGGATATCTGTACTTGGTAGGATGGTTTGATTATCTTTGCCCAAATTTCTCGATATGTTACAGGTGACCTATTTAAGACAACATACCCAATTAGCGAAGGATCTGCTAGCCATCAAGCATTTTTCAAATGTAGACCTAGTTGACCAAGTGATTGCAATGGACGACCAAAGAAAGCGCGTACAAGCGAGCTTTGATGACTTGCAATCTAAGGTGAATGCCGCATCCAAAGAGATAGGTAACCATATGGCAAAGGGCGAGAAAGAACAAGCAGAAGCGATCAAGCAAAATGTGGGTGCTTGGAAATTGGCATTGGAGCCTTTGAAAATAGAGATGGCAGATGTGGAATTAGCTCTTCAAAATTTGATTGTGCAATTACCTAATCTACCGCATGCTTTAGTACCAAAAGGAAAAACACCCGAAGAGAATGAAGTGGTGAAAGAAGCAGGAACCACACCAGTTTTACCAGCAGGCGCAATGGCACATTGGGACTTGATTAAAAAATACAATTTAGTAGACTTTGAAACAGGTGCTAAAATTACCGGCAGCGGGTTTCCTTTATACATAGGTAAGGGCGCTAAATTTCAGAGAGTACTCACACAATACTTTTTAGATTTTAATACCGCGGCTGGATATACAGAATACATTCCTCCTTATATGGTGAATGCGGCTTCTGCTTTTGCGACAGGACAATTGCCAGACAAAGAAGGCCAGATGTACCACGCCACCGAAGACGATTTTTATTTAATCCCAACTGCGGAAGTACCTGTAACAAATGTGTATAGAGACACGATTTTAAAAGATACGGATTTGCCAATTAAGATGACTGCATACTCGCCATGTTTTAGAAGAGAGGCTGGTAGCTTTGGTAAAGAAGTTAGAGGCTTGAATAGAGTGCACCAATTTGAAAAAGTAGAGATTATACAAATTGTACATCCAGATAAAAGCGACGACACATTAAGTGAGATGGTGGCGCATGTCGAAAATTTATTAATCAGTTTAGGTTTACAATATCGTATTCTAAGATTATGCGGTGGTGATATGGGCTTTGCAGCTGCTATCACCTATGACTTTGAAGTGTATAGTGCCGCGCAAGAAAAATGGTTGGAAGTAAGTAGTGTGTCTAATTTCAACAATTACCAAACCTATAGAATGAAGTGCCGCTTCAAAGACCAGGAAGGCAAGACACAATTTGCGCATTCATTGAATGGTAGTTCTTTGGCTTTGCCAAGAATTTATGCAGCGATTGTAGAGAACTATCAAACTGAAGCTGGCATTAACTTACCCGAAGTATTGGTACCTTATTTTGGCGCGAAGCAATTAGTATAATGAATCATTGATAATACTAAAAATGCCCCAATCATTTGGGGCATTTTTTATGATAGCTAAATGTGTTTGCTTTTAAAATTTACTGAACCTCAATCCAACTGCAAATGGTTGCATGTCGATATAGCTTTGATTTTGATTGAATAAATTAGTGTTTGCAAATGAGCCATAAAGACGCAGTGATCCTACACCAAGTTCACCGATGGTAGCGATACGCCAATCATTTAAATTAAAGTTGCCACGGAATTTTTCCTTCCCACGCTCTCCACTAATTTGCTTGTTCTTAGCATTCCATAAATAACCGGCGCTCATACCAATACTCGCGTAAAAAGCTTTTTTATTATAAGGGTTAGGAGAGAAGTTGAATTGCACCGGAACAGTTAAATATTTAACCAATAATTTATTTTTTGTAAAAGGAATCACATCAAATTTTACATTGGTAGCAATGTCTTGTCTAAAGCTGATCGATTTATCAAATCTGAAATTGAACATTTCTACACCCAGACCATATTTTAAATTAATCTTGTGTTGATATAAATTTAATTTTTGTGTCACCACCCATAAATTCACATTCGTCGATTTTTTGTTAATCAAGCTAAAATTTTCTGGAGACATCACTGGTCCTTGACCATAAGGTAAAACGTTTGGATTTGCTGCAAGCCAATATACTGTTGGACTCTTGTCAATAAAATTAGCAAAACCAAGATCAAAGATCCACCAATTGGTTTCGGTATGTTTTAATTTTTTAGGAGTGCGCTTGATGGTGATTTTGGTATTATCAAAGTCACCCTCTTCAATCATCGATACCCAATCTTTCTTGTAGTTGCTATCTTGTGATTTAATAATTTGTAATCTACCTAATTTAACGGTATCCTCATTCACAGATTGTGAAATGTCAAAGGACACTTTCTTATCGGTAAAATCTATTGTGGTGTTATAGGGCGAGATTTTTTTTCTATTTCGACTGGCATTGTTCTCGTTTCCGTCGTTTGACCATTTGCCAATAACTACATTGCCAATAGCAATAGTGCCTCTTGACTTATTGTTATTGTAATTTTGTTCGCCTTTCTTTTTTACAATTAGCATATTGCCAATGACAATGGTATCATTTGCAATATGTATACTATCAGATAACACTTTAGCTGTAGGAATTGTTCTTGAACTATCATTTTGTGCTAAAACTTGAATGCTGAAGCACATTAAAAAACACACTGATAATGGTAAAAATGTTTTTTTCATATCTATTTTTCTTTTTCTGATTTATTTCTTTTTAGTAAAGCTGAAACTCGTCTAGTAAGTCCTCTAAACTTATTACCATCAATTTCGAAATTGGCGATAAAGATGGTTCTGTTTGGGTCTTCAGTATCGATGATTTCATAGCTCGTTAATTCTTTTTCGACTTCTGTTGGATCTGCATCTAAATTAGTTGAACTGATTGTAAGCGGCATTGCATCAATGGTCATTGGATTATTATAACTGCTTGGCAATTTCGTGGTTATAGCTTGGTTATTTAAGATGCTATTGTTACGAGTAGGTTCAGCGATTGCAATAGTTTCATTTTGAACTTTATAGGAGCGCTTTCTTTTGCTAGAATTTGACACTTGTAATTTAGCAGTTGTTACTTGTTTCGTGCTAATAACAGCTTCACCAGACGCTGTTGCAATTGTTTTTGAAATAGTAGGAACTAATACAGTATTTGAATTTGTTGTAAAACTATTCGCTGTTGGCGAATCAGCTACTGACGTTTTTGTCAATAGCTGATAGCCAAAGAAAATCATTAAACAAGCTGCAATAGCTGCATAAGTGAATTTTTGTTGACTGAATCCAAATGGCTTTAAAACAATAGCTTCTTTAGTAGCCTCTTTTTTCAAAGTATTTTTAAATGAATTAGATAAGCTTGGAATTGCATCCACATCAGCCTTCAAAATTGTTGCATAAGTTTGATTCCATTCTTTTTCTAGATCCTCTAAACTTGTTGCATCTAAATGCTGCTTTAAATTTTCTTTGAAGGGATATTGTAGCTGCTCTGAACGTAAAACAGTTGCTTGCAATGCTTCCATTTCTAATGCATAGTTTGGATTGTCTGCAATAAACGCCTCTACCTCCAATCTTTCTTCGGGGCTTAACTCATTGTCGATGTACAACAAGAAAATGGTTTCATATGTAGATTCGTTCAATTGCATTAGGATGCGGTTGGTGCGTAAGCAGATAATTTGTTTTTTAATATTAATCTAGCTCTATGTAAATATACTTTTACTTGACTGTCGGATAAGTTCATTATCTCAGCTATCTCCTGGTAACTGTAGCCTTCATAATCTTTCAATAAAACAAGGCTTTTTTGTGTAGGATTTAATTGATTCACTGCACGCATTAATAGCTGTTTGAGTTCGGCTTGCGCTTGATTGATTGGTTCATGGGGAACGAAAGTCTCTTCCGCTAAAGGCATTTTATTGCTTTTACGAATATGGTCAATCATTTGATGATAGGCCACTGTAAACAAATAAGATTTTGCTTTTTCTGGCAACACTTGCGCCCGGTTCACCCATAATTTTTCAAATGCGGATTGGATAATATCCTGTGCGTCTTCGGTATGTCGAATATTTTTTACAATAAATCGATACACGCCATCGGCGAAGTTATCTACACAATCATTGTAATCTTTATCCGTCATCGCTTTGGTTTAATCCCTGTTTGTAAGGTTAAACGTGGACAAAGGTAAAAAGTTACAGTGAAATGGCTAATTTTTAGCGACTAATAATCAATGACCTGCTCCTGGATATCCTGAGGTAATTCGCGCCACTCGTAATGTTGGTTCCTTAATTGAGGCTCAAATCCAGCTTCTTTGATGGCTTCCTGAATACTCTTATAAGTGAATCTATGTGGTGCTCCAGCAGCACTTACCACATTTTCTTCGAGCATAATGCTACCAAAATCATTTGCACCTGCTTCTAAACAAACTTGAGCGGTCGCTTTTCCAACGGTTAACCAGCTGGCTTGAATATTTTTAATATTAGGCAACATGATACGACTGATCGCAATCATACGAATATATTCTTCGGTCGTAGTTAAATTATGTACCCCTCTTATTTTCGTCAATAATGTATCTACATCCTGGAAGGTCCAAGGAATAAAGGCCAAAAATCCATTGGCACCTTCAGGTTTCATGTCCTGTACTTCTCTAATTTTAATTAAGTGGATGAATCTTTCCTCCAATGTCTCCACGTGTCCAAACATCATGGTCGCACTTGAAGTGATATTCAATTGATGCGCTGCGGCCATCACATCCAACCACTCTTGCGCGCCACATTTTCCATTGGACACTAATTTGCGAACTCTATCTACTAAAATCTCAGCACCTGCGCCTGGCAAGGAATTCATACCAGCTTCTTTCAAAGTTTTTAATACATGGGTATGGGTATGTCCACCAATTTTAGCAATATGCGCAATCTCAGGGGGCCCTAGTGTGTGCAATTTAATATCTGGAAATTCAGCTTTAATTTGTTTAAATAAGTTGGCATAAAAATCTAAGCCTAGTTCTGGATGGTGTCCACCTTGTAATAATAATTGGTCTCCACCCCATGCAATGGTTTCCTTAATTTTCACACGATAGGTATCCATATCGGTGATATAAGATTCTGGATGACCAGGGATACGGTAAAAATTACAAAACTTGCAATTGGCGATACATACATTGGTCGTATTCAAATTACGGTCAATCTGCCAAGTCACTTTACCATGGGGTACTTGTTTTTTTCTTAGGGTATCTGCCACATAGCTTA
>JBILIU010000139.1:0-2930 GCA_044368905.1 Sediminibacterium sp.
TTTTCTTGTGTACGAATGCGTGTACTTCTTAATCCAATTTTTTCGATTGTGCCTGTAAATCCATTCACTTTAACCAAATCCCCAACGGTGAAGGGTTTATCAAAAAAGATAATGAAGGAGGCAATGATATTTTCTAAGCTTTCTCTAGTTGATAAAGCAATTGCAGCACCCACGATACTTAAGCTTGTAACAAGGTTACCAATATTTTCATTAAAGACATAACGCAATACCAATAGGATGCCTATGATATAGAGGATGACTTTAAAGAAATCTCTAAAAAATAAAACCAGCTGATCGTCGGATAAATCTTTAGTGAGCCTTGCTTTATTCTCTAAAATGATGGCAATAAATTCGAGTGTTCTAAGGGTCACTCTAATCAAGAGTATAATAAACATCAATTTAACTACAGAATCAATCAGCTGCTGCAAACTCAATTTAAATAGGTTCAAATCCCAAGCTGTAGGGAACTTTAATTCATAAATAGCAATAATAGCTACTAAGAACAATAAGAATTGTTCAATAGGAACTAGTAAACGGTGTACATGATTTTTTCTTAAATCTGAATGGTTCTTCTTGTCAACCCAAGTGTAAATCATACTTGCAAAAAAACGAGAAACCAAGCGCTTGACAAGCAAAGTGCCTAGCAAGATTGAAACTACTAACAAATAGCTACGTATAGAATTGCTCAATATGATTTGATCTATATTCATTGTTTATGCCTCCCAAGTTAATAATTGCAAATCTGTGCCGTCAAAAACAGCATAGGTATTTAAACGAATCCAATCCCCTAAATTAATATGCCTACTTTTATCATTGATTTTTAAATCAATTGCATAGTGACGATGACCGAAAATGAAAAAATCTACTGCCATTGTTTTGGCTTTTTCTTTGGTATACAGGATCAACCATTCTTTGTCTTCTCCTAAAAATATTTCGTCTGCATTGCCTGTTTTTGCACGGCTCTTTCGACTAAAATAATTGGCTAATTGTATGCCTGCATCTGGATGTAGCCATCTAAATAACCATTGACAAATAGGATTGGTGAATATTTTTTTTAAGCGCTTGTATCCCTCGTCTCCAGGGCCTAATCCGTCTCCATGTCCTATCAAAAACTGTTTATTTTGGATGGTAAATGCTTGTGGCTCAAAATAGATTTTAGCATTCAATTCTTTTGACAAATAATCCTGCATCCACAAATCATGGTTGCCAGTAAAAATATGCAACTGAATGCCTTCGTCTGCCATTTGCGCAAGGGTGCCTAAAATTCTAACAAAACCTTTTGGCACCACAGTTTTGTATTCGAACCAAAAATCAAAAATATCACCAACAATAAAAATGATACCGGCATCTTTACGCGCATCTTGTAAAAATCGCACCAAGCGATCTTCTCTTTTTCTGCTTTCTGTATCATTAGGCGCACCTAAATGAAAGTCAGAAAGAAAATACACTTTTTTGCCAGTTTCCAATACCATGTAAGGAGGTTAATTTGATTAAAGGTACTAAACCGGTGTATTATCAATTAAAAAACAATAGACTTCTTTTGGACCGTGTACCCCAACCACCAATGTTTTTTCGATATCTGCTGTTCGGCTTGGACCTGTTGCAAAACTAACCATAGAAGGAAAGCCTTCTGGGCTGTTTTTAAATTGAACCAAGCTATCAGCTATATCATATACCAATTGGTCGGCATAGGCAATACAAATATGAATAGGTGCATATACACTAGCAGTTCTTCCACTTGCATCTTTGCTGCTTAATACAATGGTGCCAGTTCTAGCCACCAAATGCGAACACAATGTAATTGCTGCGTCGCATTCTGCTAAGTCATCTGTTGTTACAGGATCAAATTGGAAAGGACGTAATGTAGACAACCAATCCGTTTCTTTTGAATATATTTTATTCCAACCCTTCGCAATGATCAAGGCATTCAATTGTGCAATCAATTCTTGCTCGTCGGCACAATACACAAATTTGCCCAAGAGTTCAGTGAACTTTTGAGCAAATTCAATTGCCATTTCTTTTTCAGTTGGGATGAAAGTAGGCGTATCAGCTACCTGATCTGGAAAAGGAACAGGCACTGGATCTTTCAATGCCTGCTTTATCTTTTGTAATATTTTTTGTCTTGCGCCTTGCGATTCCATTTATAACTTATTCGTTATGATCTGTTGCATCTGCAGCATGAATGGTTGCGTTTGCATTTTCAACCACGTCATCAGATTGATCTGCAGGCGTTACCACAGTTGTTTCAGTTGGTGCAAACTGATTGTCTGCATCTGCAGTGACAGTTGTTTCTTCAAGGATTTTCTTTTCCTCAAATGGACGGTCACCAATCAATTCCTCTACATCAGACTTATGCAAAACCTCTCTAGTTAATAATGCTTGCGCCACTTTCTCTACTTCTTCTTTTTTAGATTGTAATAAATCTAAGGTTCTGTGATAGGCAGCATCAATCATCTTGCGCACTTCTTCGTCAATGATTTTTCCTGTCTCTTCACTGAACGGTTTTTGGAAAGTATTTTCTTGAGATGGATCGTAGAAACTTACATTACCAATCTTCTCATTCATACCATACGTCGTTACCATCGAGTAAGCCATCTTAGTGATTTGTTGTAAATCATTAGAAGCCCCTGTAGAAATACGACCAAAGAAAATTTGTTCAGCAGCACGTCCACCTAATGTCATACACATTTGATCGGTCAATTGCTCAATGGTATATAAGTATTGTTCCTTAGGCGTGTACTGTGCGTAACCCAATGCAGCCGTACCTCTTGGCACAATCGTTACTTTTAATAAAGGATACGCATGTTCTAAGAACCATCCACAAATTGCATGTCCTGCTTCATGGTAGGCAATCACTTCTTTTTCTTCTTTAGAAATAATTTTATTTTTCTTTTCTAATCCTCCAATGACTCTGTCAATCGCATCTTGGA